>JBNGDP010000034.1:0-30586 GCA_049975345.1 Oceanipulchritudo sp.
GCACGTACTGTGAAAATTTATAAAATTCACAAATTAAGGCCTTTACCCCAATCAGGGCGAGGGGAACTATTTACTTGACCTTTTCGCCCTGATAACCAAGGCTCTCAGGCCTCAATAGGTCGGTGTCTTGGCATGTTGAGGAATCATTGCTGCTGTCAAAATGGTCTCAAAAAAACGAGAGGAAGTGGACTCGTCGGGCTCATCCGTACCGGGAAACCGCGAGGATCTGGCCCTGCACGTGTTGCACTCGCTGGACCAGCCGATCTGCATTCTGGACGGGGAGGATTGCCTGCTGTTTGCGAACAGGGCGCATGCGGACCAGTTTGGGCGGGGACCGGAGACCATGCGGGGGATGCCCTTGCGGGACCTGCTGGGGGAGCCCTTTTTTGAGAAGCGGATCCGGGTCCTGCTGGAGCGGGCGCGCCGGGAGGGGGCGAGTGAATTCCGCGGCTGGCTGGAGTATCCGGAGAGCGGGCGCCGCTACATCGACCTGGACATACGCGACTACCAGTATCCCGGACTGGCGGGCAAGCAGTGCCTGATCCTGCAGTTCCGGGACGTCACGGACCGGGAGGAGCTGGACCGGCGCAGGCGGGAATCCCTTGAGGCGCAGGAGGACCTGATGGCGCGCATTCCGGCGATGGTGTGGATGGCGGGCCGGGACGGGGTTCCGTATTTCTACAACCAGAGCTGGCTGGACTTCACGGGGAACACCCTCGTGCAACAGATCCAGTCCGGCTGGCTGGACCAGGTCCACCCGGAGGACCGGCAGAAAGTGGAGGACCGGATCGGGTATGCCATGGACAACCGGGAGGCCGTGCATCTTGAGTTCCGGCTTGCGCATCTCCTGGGCGGGTACCGCTGGGTGCATCTGGAAGGGTGTCCGGTGGAAAAGGCGGGGTCCGGGCGGGTTGATTTCATTGCCTCGGCCCTGGATGTCCATGAGCGCAAGCTGCGCGAGGAAAAGATGCGGGCGGCCATCGGGGAAGAGCGTCGCCTGCGGGACCAGGCGCTCCTGCAGAAGGCGGCCGCGGACCGGGCCAACCGGGAGAAGTCCGCCTACCTGTCGCTGGCCAGCCATGAAATCCGCACCCCGATGAACCCCGTCATCGGGTTTGCCGACCTGCTGGCCTCGAACCCGGATCTGGACGGCGACTCGAAGGAAATGGCCCAGATGATCCTGAAGGCCGGCAAGAACCTGCTGACCCTGATCGACGAAGTGCTCGACTACGCGAAGATTGAGGCGGGGGTGTTGAAATTGGCTCCCGAGCCGACCGATGTCCACGACCTGCTGATGGAGATGGACAGCCTCTACGCCTTTGACGCCAAGTCGCGCGGAATCGAATTGCGCATCAAGGACCAGATCAAGTCCGACGAGGAACTCTACGAGGACCGCCTGCGGCTTCAGCAGGTGCTCGGGACCCTGATCGGCAACTCCATCAAGTTCACCCACACCGGTTTTGTGGAGCTGGAAGCCGAAAGGGAAAAGGTGCGGATGAACGGCAGCCATGTGCATATGCTGAAATTCACGATCCGCGACTCGGGGGTCGGCATGGACGAGGAGGAGGTGGAAAACCTCTTCAAGCCCTTTTCGCGCCCGGAAAACGAATTCACGGACAAGTATGCCGGGGCGGGCCTCGGCCTGGCCATCGCCCAGAAACTGGTCGCGGCGATGCAGGGCACCATCCAGGTGCGAAGCGAGATCGGAAAGGGGACCACGGTGGAGCTGACCATCCCCTTCACGCCGGTGCCCGAGGATCTGCGCCCATCCCTGGTCCGCCGGGAAAACGCGGAAAAGAAGGAAAAGCAGGCGGAACGGGCCAGCATCATCATCGTCGATGACGAGGAGAGCAGCCGCCAGGTGAACACCAGCCTGATGAAATTTCTCGGTTATGCCTGTGACATCGCCTGCAACGGCAATGACCTGATGGAGAAACTCCGCGCAAGGACTTACCAGATGATCCTCATGGACATCATGATGCCGGGCCTGGACGGCCTGGAGTTGACCCGGCGCATCCGCAACGGGGATTGCGGGGAGGGAAACCGGGAAGCCTACATTGTCGCGGTGACCGTCTGCTCAGAGGAGGAGGACCGGCAGCGCGGGTTGCGTGCCGGCATCAACGCCTACCTGACCAAGCCCCTGACCATCGAGGCCCTGCGCGAGACCATCAAGGCCTATCACGCAATGGGGCGTTCGATTTGAGCCCCCGTGAGGGCCTGCTCCTGCATCTCCGTCAAGTTCCGGATGCCATCCCTTGCAAGGGCCAGCAGGCCCTGCAGTTGGTCGTGTGAAAAGGTGGCCTCCTCGCCGGAGGCCTGGGCCTCGACGAACTGGCCGGATCCGGTCATGACAATGTTCGCGTCAACGGAGGCGTCGCGGTCCTCGGTGTAGCACAGGTCCAGCAGGTTTATTCCGCCATGGATTCCCACGCTGACCGCCGCCACCTTGTCGCGGAAAGGGGACGCCTCGAGCCTGCCCTGGTGGATGGCCCGGCGCACGGCGATTTCGGCGGCCAGCCAGGCCCCCGTGATGGAGGCCGTGCGCGTGCCGCCGTCGGCCTGCAGGACGTCGCAGTCCAGCCAGAGGGTGTGTCCGGGCAGCTTGGAAAGGTCGGCCACCGCGCGGAGGCTGCGGCCGATCAGGCGCTGGATCTCGACGGAGCGGCCGTCCTGCCGGCCCTTGCTGATGTCCCGCTTCTTCCGGTCGAGGGTCGAGTAGGGAAGCATGCTGTACTCGGCGGACATCCAGCCGCCCTCCACATTCTGGGCCTGCATCCAGCGGGGAAGCCCGGATTCCAGGGTGGCCGCGCAGATGACGCGGGTGTTGCCAAAGCAGGCCAGCACCGAACCACTCGCGTTCGGGGCGAAATCGAGGTGGAATTCGACCTTCCGGAGCTCGTCGGCCCGGCGGCCGTCAGATCGGGTGATTGTTTCCATGAAGCCGAACCGTAGCAGCATGCTCTCCTCCATGGCACGAAAAAAGTGAACATCCCGGGCCGTTCGCGCGTCCTACGTTTTATACCAGCGATGAAGTGAGTTTGTTTGAGTCGTGGTAAGTCTTAATTGGTTGTTTGGATATCAAGGAGTGAGATGAGCCCCGGCCCCGCGCAAGCGGGACCGGGGCTTCCTTTTTATTTGCTTGCCATGCCCTTGTCCGGGATTGAATGGTGAGGGTTTTCATTCAACCAACCAGAGACAAAGAGAATGCGACACACCCTATCGGTCCTCGTTGAAAACAAGTTCGGTGTGCTGGCCCGCGTGGCGGGGATGTTCAGCGGACGGGGTTTCAACATCGACACCCTGAACGTCGCCCCGACCCACGACCCGCGCTATTCGCGGATCACCGCCACCGTCAAGGGCGACACCCAGCAGCTCGACCAGGCGATCAAGCAGTTGAACAAGCTGGTCGACGTGATCGAGGTGGACGATCTCGCCCAGGGCCAGTTCGCGGCCCGGGAACTGGTGCTGGTCAAGGTCGCGGCCGACGGCAACAAGCGGACCGAGCTGCTGCAGATCTGCGAGATCTTCCGCGCCAACATCGTGGACGTGTCGCACCGCAGCATGATCATTGAAATGACCGGCCGGCAGAGCAAGATCGACGGTTTTCTCGAAATGATCACCCCCTTTGGAATCAAGCAAATGGCGCGGACCGGCACGGCCGCCCTGCGCCGCAACCGGAAACTCGAACTCTAACTGGAAAGGGAAGGATACGAAATGCCTGCGAAGGTGTATACAGACAAGGACGGGGACCTGCGGGTCCTGAAGAACAAAACGCTTGCCGTGATCGGCTTCGGCTCCCAGGGGCATGCCCACGCCCTCAACCTCAAGGAAAGCGGCATGACCGTCCTCGTGGGGCTCTACAAGGGAAGCAAGTCCATCCCGGTTGCGCAAAAGCTCGGGTTTGAAGTCGTCGAGGTGGCCGAGGCGGTAGGGCGCGCCGATGTGATCATGCTGGCGGTGCCGGACATGAAGCAGAAGGCCGTCTACGACAAGGAAATCGAGCCCAACCTGGGCAAGGGCAAGACCCTCGTTTTCATCCACGGGTTCACCGTGCACTACGGTCTGATCGCCCCGCCGGCCGGGGTCAGCGTCATCATGGTCGCACCGAAGGGTCCCGGCCACATCGTCCGCGCCCAGTACCTCGAAGGAAAGGGGGTTCCCGCCCTCATTGCCGTCCAGAAGGGCGCCACCAGGGATGCCAGGCGCATCGCCCTGGCCTGGGCCAAGGGGATCGGGGCCACCCGCGCCGGGGTCATCCAGACCACTTTCCGCGAGGAGACCGAGACCGACCTCTTCGGAGAGCAGGCCGTTCTCTGCGGCGGGGCCAGCGCCCTTGTCCAGGCGGGCTTCGAGACCCTGGTTGAGGCCGGGTACCAGCCGGAAATGGCCTATTTCGAATGCCTGCATGAACTGAAGCTGATCGTCGACCTCATGGTGGAATCGGGAATCAGCGGCATGCGCTTCAGCATTTCCGAAACGGCGGAATACGGGGATTACACCCGCGGGCCCAAGGTCATCGGCGCCCCTTCCAGAAAGGCGATGCGGAAGATTCTCAAGGACATCCAGGACGGCAAGTTCGCCCGGGAATGGATCCGCGAGGCCGCGAAGGGCTATCCCAACTACAGGCAATTTCAAAAGGACAGCGTGAAGCACCCGATCGAAAAGACCGGTGCGCGGCTGCGCAGCCTGATGCCCTGGGTCAAGAAGCGCAACCTGAAGGGTGCCCAGGCCGGCTATTCCAACTGATGAACATCCGCGTGGCGACACGGAAGTCGCGTCTGGCGATGCGCCAGACGGAGATGACGATCGCTGAGTTGCAGGCCATGCGCCCGGGCTGGACCTTCGAGATCCTGCCGATGAGCACCACCGGCGACGACCGCCTTGCCTGGTCGCTGGAAAAATCCGGCGGCAAGGGACTCTTCACCTCGGCCCTGGAGGAGGCCATTGTCAACGGGGAGGCGGATCTGGCGGTGCATTCCGCCAAGGACCTGCCCACGGAGATGCCGGAGGGCATCCGCCTTGCCGGGTTCCTGCCCCGCGCGCCGGCCGGGGACATGCTCATTGTCCGGGATTCCGTGAGCAGCCCGACCCTGATCGCCACCAGCAGCCCGCGTCGCCGGGCCCAGCTGAAGGTCCTCTTCCCCAAGGCCGCATGGAAGGAAATCCGGGGCAACGTGGAGACCCGGCTCAAGAAGATTGCGGCGGGGGAGGCCGATGCCACGGTGATGGCCGTCGCGGGCCTGTCCCGGCTCGGGATTCTTCACTGGCCCGGCCTGCGCTTTGTGCATATTCCGATTCGCAGCAGCGTTCCGGCGGCCGGCCAGGGGGCCATTGGCCTGCAGGTGCGCACCGCGGACGCCCCGATGTACGAGGGCCTGCTCTGCGCTGAAACGGCGACCGCCGTGCATCTGGAACGGGCCTGGCTCGCCGCGATGGGGGGCGGATGCCATTCGGCGACGGCCGCCCATTACCGCAACGGCCTTCTCCATGTCTATGACGAGGACTCCGGGTATCGTTGCATCCTCATGCCACGCGACCGGGACTGGACGGATCCGGAATTGATCCGCGAGCTCATGAAAGGGGGCGCCTCTTGATCCAGACCCGTCCGCTTGCCGGGCGTCGCCTGGTCCTGACCCGCAATCCCGAGGGCGCCGGCCGCCTTGCCGGGCGCCTGGAGGGACTGGGGGCGGAGGTTCTCCAGATTCCCCTCATTGATGTGCGCCCGGACCTGGACAGGGAAGCTGCCGCGGAAGTGTTCCGGGAATTCTCCTCCTACGAGTGGCTGCTTTTCACCAGCCGGAACGGTGTGAAAAATTTCTTCACGGCCTTTCTCAAGCAGTTCACGGATATCCGTGCCCTTGGATTTGTCCGCATCGGGGTGGTGGGAAAGGGAACCGTCGAGGCCCTCGCTGAATTCCACCTGCGTCCGGATCTTGTCGCCCCGAAAGCCACGGCCGCGGACCTCGCCAGGGCCCTCGCCGGCGAGCAGACCCTCGACAACCTCAAGATCCTTGTCATCACCGGGAACCGGAACCGGGACGACCTCGTCCGGAAACTGAGCGGGGAGCGCGCCATTGTCGATTGCCTGCAGGTCTATTCGACTTCCTATTGCGATTTGTCCGGCAACGCCGAAGCCGCCCGTTTCCGCAAGGAAGGGGCCGATGCCGTCATCTTTGCCAGTGCATCCGCGGTGGAGGCCTTTGGTGCCCAGGCCAGGCACCTGACCCTTGAAAAGGGGGCCCGCGTTCCCGCCCTCTGCAGCTTCGGGCCCACCACCAGCGCGGGTATGAAAAAAGCCGGCATTCCCGTTTCCGTCGAGGCCGCGAGCCCGGGCATCGACGGCATGGTCGAGGCCCTCGTTTCCCACTTTTCAACCCAGCCCTGAACAGGGAGCCCCTCCATGCGCACCAAGGTAAAGGTTTGCGGAATCACCCGGCCGGAGGATGCGGAACTCGCCCTCTCCCTGGGTGCCCGCTACATCGGGATCATCCTCTATGAAAAATCCCCCCGCGCGGTTCCCCCGGAGCGGGTCCCTGAACTCCTCGGGGCCATCCCTCCAGGCAAGCGCGTCCTCGTCGACGTCGCCCCCGGAGCGGACCGGTTGGAGACCTTCCTTCCCCTCGGTTTTGACGCCTACCAGATTCATTTCGATCTGAACACCTCCATGGCCTCCGTGGCCGCCTGGTCCGGACTCGTCGGCCAGCAGGCCCTCTGGGCCGCCCCGCGGATTCCGCCCGGCGAACCGCATTTTCCGCAGATCCTCATGGAGTTCGCCGATACCATCCTTCTCGACACCTATGACAAGGAGGCCTACGGCGGCACCGGCCGCGCCGGCCGGAACTGGCAGCGCTTCCTCGACTGCACCCTCCTGTACCAGCACAAGAACTGGATCCTCGCCGGGGGACTCTCCCCGGACAACGTCCGCGAGGCCCTTGACTTCACCAACGCCGGGACCATCGATGTCAACAGCGGTGTCGAGGCCCGCCCCGGCATCAAGGATCCGGAGAAGCTCAGGAGGCTGTTTGAAGAGGTCGTAGGTCGTGGGTCGTAGGTCAAGCAGTTGGGCTTCAAGAAACCGCGACCTACGACCCAAGACCACACTTGACACTGAACACCTGTTTATGCTATACAAAATTCCATATGAAAGAATTGACGTATCGGCAGCAGGAAGTGTTGGGTTATCTTCAACTGTACATGCGGGAGAACGGCACCTGGCCGAGCTTCCGTGAAATCGAGGAACATTTCGGATTCAAGAGCACCAACGCGGTGATGGGTCACATCCGGGCACTGGAAAAAAAGGGCTACATCAGCCGGGTGCCCGGCCAGGCCCGGACCTTCCGGATCAATTTCGATCTCAACGAGGAGCACCAGCCGGCGGAGGCCCTGGATGTCATTGAGATCCCGATCTACGGGAGCATTGCCGCGGGCTATCCCGACGGGGTGGAATCAGGCGGGGAAATCGGGCGCCTGCAGATCGACACGGAGACCGCGGGGATTCGCCGGTCCCGGCGCAGCTTTGCCCTGCGGGTGCGGGGGGAATCGATGGTGGACGTCGGGATTTTTGACGGGGACACGGTGGTCATCGAGCAGTGTCCGCCCAATGACGGGGATATCGTGGCCGCCCTCATCGACGGGGAGACCACCCTCAAGCGCTTCATCAACAAGCCCGGGCGCGCCCCGTACCTGAAGGCGGAAAACCGCAATTTTCCGGAGCTGCATCCGGTCTCCGAGTTGGTGATCCAGGGAGTGGCGCGGGCCGTGGTCCGCAATCTTTAGGACGGATTTCCGCTTTCCCTGCCCGCGGCCAAAAGAGCATTGCCATGAATGGGGGCGGGGCTTGAATGACCGGACATTGAAGACGAGGGATTATGGAATTTGACCTGAAGAGGACCCTGCTGGCACTGCTGCATTCAACGAACGAGCCGCTGTCCACGAAGGACGTGCAGGCGGTCATCACGCGCTACCACGAACAGGCTGAACAACTGCTGGCTGAACAGGCCGAGGAGGGGGAGGAAAACGGGACCGCGGATGAGGACGGCCAGAAAATCATGCGCGACCTTCTCGAGCAGGTTCCCTCCCTGCTGACCACCACGCAGATCCGTGATGCGATGGCCTCGATCTCCGATGAACTGGAGGAGCAGGATTCGGTATTCCGTCTGGTGGAGGGGCCCAACGGATTTCGTCTGGCAATTGCCCGGCGGTTCGCGGAGTGGGTCCGCCTCCTCCGCGAGGAGCCGCGCCCGCAGCGGCTCAGCCACGCGGCCATGGAGACCCTCGCCATCGTGGCCTATCGTCAGCCGGTCACGCGCGCGGAAATCGAGGCCATCCGGGGGGTGTCCGCCGACAGCGCCCTGAACCGGCTGCTGGAACGCGAGCTGGTCTACGTGGTCGGGCGTGCCGAACTTCCGGGCCGTCCCCTGCAGTACGGAACCACGGACACCTTCCTTGAGTTCTGCGGAATCCGCAGCCTCGATGAATTGCCGGCCAGCGACGTCCTCAGTCCCAACCAGATCACCGAGTGGATCCGCGCCGCCACCTTCCCCGAGGAGGAGCTGTCCGACAAGGACATGGGATTGGCCGAGGAGGCGGAGCCGGTGATGGAGGAGAAAACGACGCAATGAATTGAACCACGAATTACACGAATTGCACGAATCCCGAAGGCAAAGGAAATAATTCGCGTTATTCGCGTTATTCGTAGTTAAAAAACAAGGCAATGGAACTGGACGACTTACGGGAGGAGATTGACGGCATTGACCAGGAGCTGCTGGCCTTGCTGAACAAGCGGGTCCAGCTGGCCCAACAGGTGGGCCACTACAAGCTGGAGCGCGGTATGGAGGTGTATGTCCCGAGCCGGGAGGAGGAAGTTTTCGGGAAGTTGACCGCCGCCAACAGGGGCCCCCTGCCGGAAAAGGCGGTCCGGGCCATCTACCGGGAGATCATTTCGGCGGCCATTGCCCTGGAGAAGCCGATCAAGGTCGCCTACCTTGGTCCGGAGGCGACCTACACGCACCAGGCGGCCCTGAAGAATTTCGGTTCCAGTATTCCCTATCTCCCAATGCATTCGGTGCCGGACGTGTTTGCCGCGGTGCGCCGGGGGGACGCCGATTACGGGGTTGTCCCGGTGGAGAATTCGACGCAGGGAACGGTCATCAGCACCCTCGACATGCTGGTGGAGTCGGAGCTGACGATTGTGGCGCAGATCTACCTGCGGATTGCCCACTGCCTGATTTCGCATTCCCCGCTCGGGAAGATCCGCAGCGTCCATTCCAAGGACAACGCACTCGGGCAGTGCCGGGAATGGCTGGCCCGCATGCTGCCGGGGGTCGAACTGGTGGATTCCGCCAGCACGGCCGCCTCGGTGGAATATGCGGCCCGCCATCCCGAAGCGGCAGCCATCGCCAGCAGCATTGCCGCGGAGCTGTACGGCGTCCCGATTGTCGAGGAAAACATCATGGACAAGACGGATAACGTCACCCGCTTCCTGGTCATCGGCAAATCCCCGACCCCGATGCTGGGCAACGGTCGCGACAAGACCAGCCTGGTGTTTCTCCTGCACGATGAGCCCGGCAGCCTTCTGCGGGCCCTTGACCTGTTCAGCAAACGGGGCATCAACCTCTCGAAAATCGAATCCCGTCCAAGCCGCCGGCGGCCATGGGATTATTATTTCTACGTTGATATCATCGGCCACCGGGACGAGCCGCATGTCCGGGAGGCCCTGGAGGACCTGGAACGGTTCTGTCCGATCCTCAAGTGGCTGGGCAGCTATCCCAACACAACCCTCTGAGGGCGGGGCGATGCTGCTCAAGGTGCGGGTCATTCCCAATGCCTCCCGGGAGGAGATTGTCGGGATGCGGGAGGGAATCCTGAAGGTCAAACTCCAGGCCGTTCCGGAGGGGGGAAGGGCCAACAAGGCCCTTTGCAGGCTGCTGGCCGGGGAGTTCGGCTGCCGCACGCGCCAGATCCGGATCCTCTCCGGTGAAAAAAGCCGCGACAAGGTGGTGGAGCTACCGGGGACCGGTGGCGTCGCTTGAGCGGCGCAGGGAACAAGCGCTTATCGGGAAGCCTTTGTCTTGCCAGAAGCGGCTTCATCTTCAATAAACGGGATCAATGAGCAGCAACCATCTGAAACTTGCACAGATTCTTCTTGCCGTCACGGCATTCTGCCTGGGTGCCTCGGGCCTGAGCATTTCGGGATCGGATCTACTGGACGCGGGAATCGAGGACGCCCTTCGCGCCGAACTGGAAGCGGCCGGCCTGGAGGCCGCGCTTTCCTTCAAGGGTTCCCTCCTTGGGCAGAAGGAACTCGAGCAGGGGGATGCCGATGCCGCCATTCTGGCGTTCCCGGAGGATCTGCCGGACTCCCTTCCCGGCCGGCGCTTTCCGTTCGCCTTCCAGATGGTTGCCTTCGCCGTGCATGCCTCCAATCCGGTCCCGGACCTGACCTACGCCATGCTGGCCAGTCTGTACGGGCAATCCGGTGTCCTTGAATCCTGGTCCAACCTGACCGCCCAACCGGAGTGGCGCGACCGGAAGATTTCCCTCTGGGCGTCCCGTCGCGAGGATGCCATCAACCTGGAAATCTTCAACGCGGTGGTGCTGCAGGGGAGCCCCCTGAAGCGGGCCGTTCGCTACAGCACCGGGGATGCGGCGCAGCTGATTTCAATCGTTGTCGAGGATGCGTCCGCTTTGGTCCTGGTTCCCGCCATACCGGCCAATGCCGCGGTCCGCTTTCTTGCCGTCAAGGCGGAGGAGGAGGGCAGGGGCTATACCCCCACTCCGGATAATGTCTTCTTCGGGGATTATCCTCTCCGGCTGCCGTTTTATCTGGTTGTTTCGGATCGTCTCGATGAAGCCACCCTCGCCAAATTGCTGCGGGCGATCTATTCTCCCGCAGTGACAGGGGCCCTCCAGAACGCGTATTATATGCCGATGCCCGACACCGAGCGCCGTTCCATCCTCGCCCAGTTTGAATAAGCCGGAACCGCTGGCGCAGTTACCTGTCCGGAGCGCCAGGCGAAAGCCGTCCCGATTCAGGCAAACCTATTTCGAGACGGTATTACTTCTTCTTGAATTCAGGGAAGAAGGGATTGTGCAGCTTTTCCTGCAACACCGTCGTCATGGGGCCATGCCCCGGACAAAGGATCGTGTCGTCGGGCAAATCGAAAATCTCGCGGCGGATGCGTTCCAAGGCCTGCTTGTAGTGACCGGGGGCACCGCCCATGGAGCAGCAGAAGAGGGCGTCGCCCACGATGGCCAGGGGGATCCCGAGGCCGGAGATCACATAGGTGGTCCCGCCCGGCGAGTGGCCGCTGGTCAGGCAGGCTTCCACCTGCATGTAGCCGATGGAGAAGACCTTGCCGGCCTTGAGCAGTTCCGCGCCCTTGACCGGTTCCAGCTCGTTGGCCCATACCGGCGGGTGACCGGTGGTCTCCAGCAACTGCGGCAGGGCGGCAATGTGATCCTCGTGCGCGTGCGTCAGGCACACCATGCTCAGGTGCAGTTTCTTTTCCTCAATGGTCCGCACCATGGCCTCGATATTCGCCCCGGTGTCGAAGGCCGCCGCCTTCCTGGTCATCGGATCCCAGACCAGGTAGCTGTTGACGGTCATTTCCTGGTAGCCCGGCACGGGAAAGGGCGTGTTGAACGCGGCCAGCCCCTCCAGCTCCACGGGATCCGGGTACCAGGCCCCCTTGGCGAGCTCTTCCAGACAGCCCGGATGTAGATTCAGCCGCGGGGCCAGCCGGGCCACTGTGGACATGTGGAATTCCCCGTCCAGGACATCGTGTATCCGCGTGGCCGGCACGCCCGTGATCCGCTCCAGCCCAGTGGCGTTCACCCCGAGGCCATGGGCCGCTTTTGACAGGACGTCGCTGAAATTGTCTTCCAGAGGGATCCGCATAGAAAGGCAAAATAGGTAAGAGCACCACCCTGTCGAGTTTACAAAAACGAAAATCCGAAAGTGGTGGCCAGACCCAGAATTGAACTGGGGACACAAGGATTTTCAGTCCTCTGCTCTACCAACTGAGCTATCTGGCCCCGATTGGAAAAACGGGGATATAGAAGGAGGAATTTTCATTCGTCAATCGGTTTGTCAGAAAAAATCAGCTGTGCTATCTTTTTGTTTGACCCGCATGGGGAAGGGGTTAGCCGTATCTCCCTTGTTTATTTGGCGGGGCGTGGCTCAGCCTGGCTAGAGCGCTGCGTTCGGGACGCAGAGGTCGCTGGTTCAAATCCAGTCGCCCCGACCAATTGGACACAGGCCCGTGGTGTAATGGTAGCACTAAGGATTCTGGTTCCTTCTGTCGGGGTTCGAGTCCCTGCGGGCCTGCCATGCGAACCCTCCTGTCCTGATTGCGCAACAGAATGCAGTAAATGATACGGACGGGGAGGGGTTTTAGTCTTGCAGGTAGTTGGAAGGGGGGATTATTGTCGTGTACAGTAAATCCATCCTAGTTATTATGAAGAATCCACGTCTGTTTTCACTGTTTGCCGGTATTGCCTTAGCAGGAGCCTCCCTGACGGGTCAATCGGTGACCGTCACCATCGAGGGATTCGGCGATCCGACTTCCTTCACGAATCTCGATGCGAGCCTGCAACTCCGGGTCGCGGAGCTGATTCCGGCCCCTGGCGGGGTCAACAACAGCACGCATGTGCTGGTGGAGGGGCTCTCGCCGGTGGATCCCGGAACCATGAACTACGCCAGTCCGTACTCCGGAATCAATGTGAGCAACGGCGAAGTGCAGGACATGGGCATGCTCTACCTGGTGATGCCTTCCGGGTCGGAATTGCCGGAAGGGACCGTGGCCTCGCCGATTGTCGGCGTGGTGCAGCGGGCAGGCCCCTGGTCGGATTACACCCTGCAATATCCCGCCACGGACCTTGGCGGCGCGGCCGGAACGGGCGAACTGGCCTCCGGGACCCTTTCCATGGAGCTCAACAAGGACACCAGCACGTTCCTGGGCTCGACCAGCTACACAATGCCGGATGCCGACACCGTTGAAATGGACGGATTCACCCTGACGCAGGATGGCGGGACCTCCTACACCCTTTCCGCGGCGACCCTGAAACGGGACGGGGACCGCTTTTACGGGACCCTGACCAGCGAGCCCTACGACTACAATTCCCTGATCTACGCCATCGAACTGGTGGGCATGGGCGGTGGAATTTCCCTCACCGAGGGAGCGTGGACCGATGGTCCGGCCGGGCATGTCTACGGGTTCAGCGGGGACATCGGTTACGGGATCAACCTCGGATTCTTCCTTCTCGGGGAGGGGAACTGGATCTACCTGATGCCGTACGGCTGGAGCCACCTTGCCCACACCACGGCCGGCGGCGGAATGTACCTCTACAATCTCGACGCAAACGAGTGGCTCTACACCGAGAACGGCTGGCACCGGGCCATGTGGGTCGTCGGTTCCGATCCCGCGGTCTGGAAGTAAGCTTCCTCCCGCGCAAATATTTGCCGAATTCGCTTTACAAGGGTGCCCGGGCGCTTTTCCTTGCTCGTTTTTCTTTCCAATGATCAAGACACGCAAATCCATTGCCAAGAAGTTCAAGGTGACCGGAAGCGGGAAGGTCCTGCGCCGTTCACCGGGCAAGCGGCATTTTCTGCGGAACAAGAGCGTGAAGCAGAAGCGTCGCATGGGGCAGGACAAGGCCTGCTCGCCCGGCGTGACCCGGTTCGTGAAGATCGGTTGCCCGAACAAGTTCCAGTGATCGTTTAACGCGGCTCGACCGGGTGATTTCCATGGCGACCCGGCAGCCATTCAACCCAGTAAAGGAAACATGCCAAAAACACAGAATCATCAAGCTTCCCGGAAGCGTCGCAAGCGTACCTTGCGGCAGGCCAAGGGATACTTCGGGAACGCGAGCCGGCTTTACCGCTACGCCAAGCAGGCCACGGACCGGGCCGGGCAGTTTGCCTACCGTGACCGGCGGGCCAAGAAGCGCGAGTTCCGCAAATTGTGGATTGTCCGCATCAACGCCGCCTGCCGCAACAACGGGATGGCCTACAGCCGATTTATGGCCGGCTTGAGCAAGGCCGGAATCGAGCTGGACCGGAAAGCCCTTTCGGAAATGGCAATCCACGACGAGGCCGCCTTCAAGGCTCTCGTGGAAAGGGCACAGAACGCCCTTGCCGGCGCCTGAACCGGGTTGCCCCGGCAATCCGGTTCCCCGATCGGGGACACGTTTTTATTTTTCCAGCTTCCGCTTCCGGATTTTCCGGTGGCGGAATTTTTTTTAACGGTATAGAACACACGAGATGGAAGAGGAACTGAAAGCAATCCTGGAGACGGTTGAAAGGGAGATCGGCTCAATCGGGACCCATGCCGACTTTGAACAATTCAAGGCAAGGATCAGTGGTCCAAACGGAAGCTTCACCGCGATTTCCAGGAAAATCGCGCAACTGCCGGTTGAGGAGCGCCCGACCGCGGGAAAGCTGATCAACATATACAAGCAGCGCCTCCAGGGGATCTGGGACGGGGCCCTGAAGCGCCTCGGGGAGGAGGAACTGGCCCGGAAAATCGGACCCGCGGTGGACCCCAGCCTGGAGAGCCCGGAGATTCCGCAGGGGACCCGGCACCTGTTGACCCAGGTCCGCGAGGAGATTGTCTCCATACTGCGGAAGATCGGCTTTGTGGTGGCGGACGGCCCCGAGGTGGAGACGGAATATTTTTGTTTCGACGCCCTGAACACGCCGCCGGACCACCCGGCCCGCGACCTGCAGGACACCTACTACCTGCAGCAGCAGTCCGCCTTCGGGAATGTCAGCCGCAAGGCGGATGAGCGCTACCTGCTGCGCACCCACACTTCCAGTGTGCAGATCCGCACGATGCTGCAACAGCCACCGCCGGTCCGGATCATCGCCCCCGGACGCTGTTTCCGGCGCGACACCGCCGATGCCACCCATTCCGCGAATTTCCACCAGATCGAGGCGCTGTATGTCGACCGCAACGTCACGGTCCGCGACCTCAAGGCGGACCTGGACTACCTCTTCCGTTCGCTTCTCGGGCCCGACGCGGAGACCCGCTTCCGCCCGCATTATTTCAGCTACACGGAACCCAGCTTCGAGGTGGACCTGAAGGCCCGGCACCTCGGCAAGGTCGGCTCGGAATGGATGGAGATCATGGGCTGCGGCCTGGTCGATCCCGCTGTTTTCGATGAAGTGGGATACGATCCCAACGAGTGGACCGGTTACGCCTTTGGTCTCGGCATTGAGCGCATCGCCATGACCCTCTACGGGATCGATGACATCCGGTACCTGTACCACAACGACGTGCGGCTGCTTTCGCAGTTCAAGCAAGCCCGTTGAACCCCCGATTCCTGGAGATTATCTCAGATGAAAGTCAGTCTTGAATGGTTGAAAGAATATGTGGACCTCTCGGATCTCCCGGTGGCGGACATCAGTCATGCCCTGACGATGATCGGGTTCGAGGTCGAGGACATCGAGCAGGCCGGCCTGCCGCAGCTCGACAATGTGGTGGTCGGGGAAATCCTTTCCTTCGAACAGCATCCCAATGCGGACCGTCTCTCGGTGTGCCAGGTCGAGGTGGGCAGGGGAGAGCCAAAGACGATTGTATGCGGGGCCAGCAACTTCCGCCAGAACGACCGGGTGATTGTGGCCTTGCCGGGTGCGGTCCTTCCGGGCGATTTCCAGATCAGGAAGAGCAAACTCCGGGGAATCGTCTCGCAGGGGATGCTGTGCTCGGAGAGGGAACTCGGGCTCGG
Source organism: Oceanipulchritudo sp. (assembly GCA_049975345.1). Lineage (GTDB taxonomy): Bacteria > Verrucomicrobiota > Verrucomicrobiia > Opitutales > Oceanipulchritudinaceae > Oceanipulchritudo. The sequence goes on from JBNGDP010000034.1 coordinate 15,730, forward strand.
GGAGGATCATGCCGGCATCGCCATCCTGGATGCCCGTCCGGAGATCGGCACCCCGGTGAACGCGTTGTTTCCGGCGCCGGATACGGTGTTCGACATGGAGATCACCCCCAACCGGCCGGACGCCCTGAGCCATCTTGGGATTGCCCGGGAATTGTCCGCCTGGTTCAAGCGCCCGTTGTCGTATCCCGAATTGCGGTTGAATGTAGCCGAGGCGAAGAAGGGGAAACTGGTGGATTCCCTCGAATGCACCGACTCCGTTCTCTGTCCGCATTACCGCGGGTACAGCCTGCGCGGCGTGGCCGTGGAGGAAAGTCCGGACTGGCTCAAGCGGCGGCTCAAGGCCATTGGCCTGCGCCCCATCAACAATGTCGTGGACGCCACAAACTACATTTTGCACGAAACAGGCCAGCCCCTGCATGCCTTTGACGTGTCGAAAATCAGGGAGGGGCGGATTCTGGTGCGTCCGGCCCATGACGGGGAGAAAATTACCACCCTTGATGAAAAACAACGGAAACTGGGTCCGCAAAACCTGGTGATCGCGGACGGGCAGCGCGCCCTTGCCGTGGCCGGCGTGATGGGTTCGGTGGATGCCGAGGTCGATGCGTCCACAAAGGACCTCTTTCTGGAGTCCGCCTACTTCAACCCGGTCTCGATACGGCGCACCAGCAGGCAGCTGGGCCTTTCCACGGACAGTTCCTATCGCTTTGAACGGGGGGTCGATCCCAAGGGCGCGGAGTATGCGGCCCTGCGATGCCTCGATTTGATCATGGAACTGGCCGGTGGCGAACTGCTGGATCCCCCGCTGGTGGCAGGGGAGCCCCCCATGGTGGAGCGGGAGATCGATCTTTGCCCCGAGTGGGTCCGCGACCGTTTGGGATTCTTCGTCTCCGACGAGGACATCGAGGATTCCCTTTCCCGGCTCGAGCTGGGTGTATCCGCGACCGAGGACGACGAGGGGCGGAATGTCTACCGGGTCAGAATTCCAAGTTTCCGCGGCGACCTGTACCGCCCGATCGACCTTGTCGAGGAGGTGATCCGGATGTTCGGCAGCGATCGCGTGCCGGAGGGAGCCGTCCACGCGACGGTGACCCTTCTGGAAGATGACGCCGTGCCGGTTTACCAGCGGGCCGCCACGGAATTGCTGACCGGGAAGGGATTCCAGGAAACGGTGCATTATTCGCTCCGCAGCGAGGATGAATTGCGCCTCTGGTACGGCCATGTCCAGGCGGATTCCCTGGCCCTCGCCAATCCTCTCGCCAGCGACGCTTCCCACCTGCGCACCTCCGTCATCCCGGGCCTGTTGGATTGCCTGAAACTGAACCTCGCCCGGCACAATGAGGTGGAGCGGCTCTTCGAGTGCGGACGGGTCTTCCGCGAGTATTGCGGACGCATTTACGAAATGGTCAGCGTCGGATTTGTCGTCCAGCAGGAGGGGCGGTTGTCCTGGAAGAAACCCGAGCGTCCCGACTATTATCTTACATCCCGCCTGGTCGCTGATCTGCTCGAGCGGGCGGGGGTCCTTGTCAACAACTGGCACTTCCGCCCGATCGAGGACGAGAATCCATGGCAGGCCGGCCAGGCCGGCTGTCTTGGTTCCTTCGACCAGGGATACGAGGCCAAGTTCGGGCTTCTGGATGTCGCCATGACCCGTGAGTGGGACATTGAGAGTCCGGTGCTCGCGGGGGCTCTCTATTTTCTTCCCGAATTCCTCCAGAAACCCCGGGAGCGCCGGACCTACCGTCCCATCAGCCTGCAGCCGCCGGCCATCCGGGACCTTGCTCTCGTGGTCCCCGACAGCGTTCCCGCCGGCCGGGTGGAAAAACAGGTGAGGGAAGCGGCCTCCGGCAACCTGTCGGATGGAATCACCCTGGATTCCGTGTCCGTCTTTGACCTGTACAGCGGAAAAGGCCTTCCCGAGGGGCACCGCTCCATCGCCTTCAAGCTCAGTTTCCGCCATCCGGAGCGCACCCTCAATGACAAGGAGGTCAATACCATCCTCCAGAAGGTCGTTTCGCAGCTGGAAGCCGCCGGGGGAATCCAGGTGAGAAAGTAGGTGTCGCGGGCATCCCTGCCCGCGGTTAGGATAAGGCTTGCCAGAGGGGCGGCGCATCCCGTTTTGTTTCCTTCATGAAACTCACTTTTGCGAACCGGAAGGCGCTGGTCACTGGTGCCGGGCGCGGCATCGGGAAGGCCATTGCGGGGGAACTGGCCCGGCAGGGCGTGCACGTCTTCTGTGTCAGCCAGAATCCCTTGTCCTGCGGCGCCGCCGCGGAGGGCATCCGGGCCTCCGGCGGCTCCGCCGAGGCACATGCCGTCGACGTCGGGGACAGCGCTGCCGTGCAGGAGCTGGCAGCCACCCTCCTCAAGGAGCACGGGGTCATCGATATCCTCGTCAACAACGCCGGGATCACCCGCGACACCCTCCTCATGCGCATGAAGGACGAGGAGTGGGACGCCGTCATCCGGACCAACCTCAACAGCTGCTTTTACTGGTCAAGGGCCCTGCTGCAGAGCATGGCCCGCAACCGATGGGGGCGCGTCATCAACATCAGCTCCGTCATCGGCCTCATGGGAAATGCCGGCCAGGCCAATTACGCCGCTGCCAAGGCCGGAATCTTCGGGCTTACCAAGAGCCTCGCCAGGGAGTTTGCCAAGCGGTATGTCACCGTGAATGCGGTCGCTCCCGGATTTATCCAGACCGACATGACGGCCGGCCTCAACGAGGAGGTGACCAACGCCATTTTACAGCAGATTCCGCTCAAACGCCTCGGGGAGGCCGCCGATATTGCCAACATCACCGCTTTTCTGGCCTCTGAAGAGGCCGGATATATCACCGGACAGACTTTTACAGTTGACGGAGGAATGGTGATGTGAAGAAATTCCCCACTTAACTTTTACCTACATAAACCTATGGCAGAAAAGAGCATCGAAGAACGCGTTAAGGACATCATTGTCAACCAGCTCAACGTCAACGAAGAGCAAGTAACCCCGGAAGCTTCCTTCCTGGAGGACCTCGGGGCCGATTCACTCGACACCGTTGAGTTGATCATGGCCTTCGAAGAGGAGTTTTCGGACGAGATCGACGGTGAAATCCCGGAATCGGAAGCGGAAAAGCTCCAGACGGTCGGGGCCGTCATTTCCTACATCAAGGAAAAATCCGGCAGCTGATTACCTGCTGAAAAGAGCACATTTACAAGGAGGCCTTGCGGGGCCTCTTTCTATATCTGAACACGACCATGGAGAAAAAACGCATTGTGGTGACCGGGATGGGAGCGATCACGCCCCTCGGTAATTCGGTGGACATCTTCTGGGAAGGCCTGCTGGCGGGCCGGAGCGGCCTGCGCAAAGTGACGGCCTTCGACACGGAGGGGTATCCCTGCAAGGTCGGGGGGGAAGTCGTGGGCTTCGATCCCGGAGAGTGGATGGATCCAAAGGACGCCAAGCGCAACGACCGCTACACGCAGTTCGCGGTGGGGGCCACGCGCATGGCCATGGAGCAGGCCGGGTTGAAAGCGGCGGACCTCCCGGATCCGGTGCGCTTCGGCTGCATCATCGGTTCCGGTATCGGCGGGCTCGATACCATTGAAAAGCAGACATTCCGCCTTTGGGAGAGCGGTCCCCGCCGCGTTTCCCCCTTCATGGTACCCATGCTGATCACCAACATGGCCAGTGGAGTGGTGGCCATCGAGGTCGGTGCCATGGGGCCCAACTACGGAATCGTCAGCGCCTGCGCGACCGCCAGCCATGCAATCGGCGACTGCCTGCGCATCCTCCGGGCCGGCGAGGCCGACGTCATGCTCGCCGGCGGGAGCGAGGCCAGCATCACCCAGGTCGGCTACGCCGGTTTCTGCAACATGAAGGCCATGGGCACCAGCTTCAATGAGGAGCCCACGCGCGCCAGCCGGCCCTTCGATTCCCGCCGGGACGGGTTCATCATGGGGGAGGGGGCCGGTGTCCTCGTCCTCGAGACGCTTGAGCATGCCCGGGCCCGCGGCGCCACGATCCTCTGCGAGGTGGCCGGCCATGCCGCCACCTGCGACGCCTACCACATCACTTCCCCGGACCCGGAAGGCAAGGGCCTCCAGGCATGCCTGCGCAACGCCCTTCGCGACGCGGGGCTTTCCCTCGACGACGTCGACTACATCAACGCTCACGGGACCTCCACCCCCTACAACGACAAGACCGAGACCGCCGCCATCAAGGTCGTCTTCGGGGAACGGGCCTACCGGATCAAGGTCAGCTCCACCAAGTCCATGACCGGTCACCTGCTCGGGGCCGCCGGGGGGATCGAGGCCATCGCCTGCATCCAGGCCATCCGGGAGGGCAGAATCCCCCCGACCATCAATTACGAGAATCCCGATCCGGACTGCGACCTCAACTACGTCCCCAACAAGGCTGTTTCCGCGCCGGTCCGGGTCGCCCTCAGTAATAATCTTGGCTTTGGCGGCCATAATGCCACGATCGTCTTCAAGGCCTTCCAGGACTGACCTGTACGCAATGAACACCCGCACCCACGCCGTCCTCACCGGCGATGTGATCAAGAGCAGCCGCCTCGACGCGGATGGGCTCAAAACGGTGCGCGCCACGGTCAGGGATTCCGTCGATGAGGTGAAGTCCTGGCAGAGGGGACTTGTCCGCGGTCAGGTCGAGTTCTTCCGGGGCGATTCCTGGCAACTCCTCCTTTTGGATCCCTCCCTCGCCCTGCGGGTGGCCATCTTGATCCGGGCCGCCCTCATCGCGGGCGGAATCGCCGACAGCCGGGTCTCCGCCGCGATCGGCACCGTCGAGCAGATCGATACATCGAAAATCAGCCGCTCAACCGGACAGGCCTTCAAATTGTCGGGGGAAACCCTCGACGCCCTGCGCGCTCCCCGGCGGCTTGCCCTGACTCTTCCGGAATCCCACGGGTCTCCGGCCGAATCCTTCCGGATCATTGCCACCCTTTGTGACGCCTTGATCAACGAATGGACCCCAAGGCAGGCCGAAGTGGTCCGCCTCGCCATTGTCCCCGCTTCCCCGAAACAGGCTGATATCGCCCATCGCCTCCGCCCCTCCGTTTCCCAGCAGTTTGTCTCCAAAGCCCTCAAGGGCGCCAACTGGGACGTTGTCCATCAGGCCATCCGGTATTTTGAAGACAACCAAAAAAGATTGTTTTTGAAAAATCAACCCAAAGGGGTTGTTAATTAAGCACCATGGAAACACTGCTCTGCCTTTTGACTGCCCACCTCATCGGGGATTTCATCCTCCAGACCGACTGGATGGTACGGAACAAGCGCAATGCGGCGGTTCTCCTGGGCCACGTGGGCATCGTCACCATCCTGACGCTCCTCTTGCTCGGATCCCTGCATTGGCCGATCCTCATCGTTATTTTTCTTCTTCATTTCCTCATCGACGCCATCAAAGCCTTCGGAATGGAGGACACCCTCGAGTCCTTCCTCATCGACCAGGGCCTGCATCTTGCGACCATCGGGGTCCTGGCCGTCTGGTTTCCCTATGCCCTGTTCAAGGGCTGGTGGCCGCTCTTCATGGATCCCGTCCAGCTGGGAGTGTATCTCGCCATCCTCAGCTTCCTTTCCTGCCTGATCCTCATCCTGCCGGTCGGGGGGATCCTCATCGGGAAAGTCACCCAGCCCTTCCTGTCCGAAATCGAGGAGAATGAAATCCAGGGCCTGCGCCGCGGTGGACGTTATATCGGGTATCTCGAGCGCTTCCTCATCCTGCTCCTGGTCGGCTTCAACCAGGCCGTCGCCATCGGGTTCCTTCTCGCCACCAAGTCCATCCTCCGCTTCGGGGAAATCAAGAACGGCACGCACCGGAAGATGGCCGAATACATCATCATCGGCACCTTCCTCTCCTTTGGCTGGGCCTTCCTGATCGCCACCCTCGGCCGCTCCGCCGTGCTCTGGTGGATCGCCGGTATTCAATAGCCAGATCACTGCCCGAACCCGAATGGCCCGCCATGCGTAGTCCCAAACGAGGATGAAATGGCCCGCCATGCGTAGTCCCGTGATCCCCGCACAGGCACATTGGCGTCAACTGGCATAAACCAACGTCAGGGTCTTGGCAAAATTGGGACCACCTGCCGTGGAGCCGCATAGCGGCGGTCCGAAAGCCGTCAAGGCCGCATTTTGGCCAATTTGGATCAATCCCCAGGTTCCGGTGGCTTTTTGTTAACCAGGCTGGCCAGAAACTGCGCAAAGGGTGTAATGTTTTGTCTGACGCTGGCCTCCTCCAATGCGTCCATGTAGGCGTCCCGTTTTTGAACCGGGATTACTGTCCATGGGTAACCTCCGGCAGCCATCATGACATTCATCAGGAAGCGCCCAATCCTTCCATTGCCATCCATATAAGGGTGGATGTTGACAAAGAAAAAGTGCCCCGAAACTACCCGAACGGCACTACTCTCTTCTTCACGGAGAAGGTCAAAAAATGCTTCCATACTGTCAGCCACTGCCGCTGCCTTCATGGGGACATGCATGGAGGCGCGAATAAAGACCTGTCCCCTGCGATAACCTGCCAGGTCGCTTCGCTTAAGAAGGCCTGCGGTGACGCTCGGGGCGAAAAGTTCACGATACAAGGTGCCGTGGTCCTTGTCGGCCACTTCGCCGGGATCAGTTCCTTTTAGAACCTTCTCTACACTCTCTCGAACAGCCTGAAAGGCCAAATGATAGCCTCTCGCAGCCAAGGCGTCCCGGTGGTTCCGGTCTGCTTCATTGCTCTCTGGGTCCCATTCCCCGCTTCGGACTCGCTCGATGAGATCCGCTGACACGCGGTATCCTTCGATGGAAAGGGAATGGTAGGCATCAGATGCGTAGACATCCTTCACAGCCTCCAGGTATTGCTTGGCGCTTTTTGGTGATCCAGGCGAAGCAGGAAATGACTTTATTACAGGATCCCGCATTTTCTGCCAGAGTAAGCGCATCCGAATCACGTGGGGTAATGTGTCACGACGGGGCAGACTGACATCCACGGTCTCCTGAAAAGGATTGCTTTCCCGCACCGTGAATCCGGCAGAAGCCATGGCAGCGAGAATATCATCAGCTATACGGTCGCGTCCAATGCTGCGAAAGGCACCCGTTAACCTGCCCGCGATGCGGCTGTGGTTTCCGTCAAGTAGTCGTTCGAGTAATGGGGAAGGATCCTTTATCATGGCCAGAGCAGCCTGGGCATCGGTAACTGAATTTTTGAAAAACGCAGGTGCTGCGGCAATTAATGCCGATTCTAAGGAAAAGAGCCTTAGCCCATCTTCGATACTGACATCCTTGGGACCCGGAAGGTTGGCGCGAACATCCAGCATGGATGTTTCATGGGGAAGTTTGATTATCTTGTTTCCTGCCTTTGAGGAACGTACCAGAAGCTGTGCCGGAACAGACCAGTTTCCGGTATGGATGGATAGCGATTGCTCAGGTGAAAGGCTCCAGTCCTCATCAAAGCGTTCCGAGAGGTATGCACTGCAAAACTTCCAGAATGAGGCGTACCAAGCCGTGCTCTCTCCTCGGGTATCATCCACAGGAGAGGGGATATACCACCCTTTCATGACCCCCTGAATGAAGCCATGTTTGAGCAAACGCTCCCGGTCCCCCCGCGGCAGGTCCTTGGACCGGATTGCTCCGGCTCCGTCTTCACCTTGCAAGCGGCCGAGGTGTTCCAGTGATTGTGCCAGTTTTTCCTGAGGCGATGCCATGTCTATTCCCTGTTGATGAGTTCAATTTTTAGGTTTATCTGTTGTTCAAATTTTAGGTTATTGTGTCAAACAAATTTTAGGTTATTGTGCTGTTCAGTGATTAGCCTATTGAGCGGACGGACATGGTTCCCCGCGGAAATTACCGAGTTGGAACCGCCCCCAACGACTTCCATTTGGATGTGTAACTGTTCTTCGCGAAATAGTTAAAAAGGTTCTTCCCGGAAAATTGTGGAACCACGGAGCGCGCCGGCGGGCAACCGGATCGAGACCAAGCTGGCTGTCGAGGCCATCGATTTGCAGAAGAAGCTGGAGCCCCACGGGCGATCCCTCACCGAGGCCGTGGATTTCTATCTGGAGCACCTCAAGCAGGCCGCGACTTCAGGTCCGGTCAAAGATTGCGTGACGGAATTCCTTGAGGCGAAAAGGAACGACAACCTGAGCAAGCGGCATCTGTCGGATTTGGGTTCATCGTAGAATTTTGTGGAGAACTCCGGCAGGCTGACAGGATATCGGGTCGGCCAAGGCATCCCGGCAGGGATGCGGGAAGGTAGGGGATTGATAGACTTGAGCGCCCATCAGGCCAAGACAGCAACAAGGCGTCTGGTCACGATCGAGCCGGCACTGGCCGGATGGCTGGAGGAGTTTAAGCTGCGCTCCGGTCCGATAATTGAACCGAATTTCAACAAGCGTCTGAACGCCTTCAAGACCCGGCTGGCAAATCCGAACAAGAAGGAGGGCGACACCCACAAGAAAGTTGCCTGGAAGCAGAATGCCCTGCGGCACTCCTTCGGAAGCTACCATCTGGCCCTGTACGGCGACGCCGCCAAGACAGCCCTTGAAATGGGCCACAGCAGCACCGACCTGCTTTTCAAGCACTATCGGGAGGTCGTCACCCAGGAGGCTGCCCAGGAATGGTTCGGCGTGACCGTCGACCTTGCCAAGCAGGATGATGACAAGGTTGTGGAGATGGCGGGGTAGGGAAGTCTCCTGCTAACCGTCCAGTTCATCCAGTAGGCGCGAGGCAAACTTCGGCAGTACGCGTCCAAGTTTTAGCAAGTGGTCTTCTATGTCCATATTCCGGCTACCCGCAATTTCTCCGATACAAAGGACGACACGTTGCGGGTCCATCTCGTGAAGAACACACAGATAGTCGTCAGGGTGGCTGGCACGAATACCCCACTTCTCAAGTGACGCTGCAGGAAAGTGCCTAAGGTTGAAAGTTATCAGGAGTGCACAATCTCCCTTCACCGCTGCTGCCAGCACATGCCTATCCTTCTCGTCATTATTGAGCAGAGGCAAAAGGTCCTCGTAGTCACTGACGCAGGATTGAGGGAATGCAGTGCACAGTTCTCGCGCAAATGATCGGCAATTTCGGCAGGCCAATTCAGTTTGTCGACCTGTGTGCGGTGGACCTCAGCTAGAATTTCTTCAGACCAAAATGGTACGATCAGTCGAGGTCGCTCCGAGAGGCGTAGAAGCAGGTCGCAAACGCTGAAATTAGCGAGTACGCAGGCATCCAGCAGCACCCGGAAATCCGCTTTCATTGCGCCCCCTTGTAGTCCGAATCATACAGGCCTTCCTTATCAACGGTATTGGCCAAGCGGTCCAAAGCCTCACGCCGTGTCCGGTCGCGTTTCTTCTCATATTCGAGAAGATCCTTGAATGTCACGCGCCGATGGGTGCCGACCTTGTGGTGAGGAATCTCACCCTTTTCCAGTAGGTCGACCAGATGCTGCCGCGACATTCCGAGATAGTTGGCTGCTGCTTGTGAGGTGAATGCCTCCTCCTCTGGAATCAGGACGACCGCCTTGCGCTCGGAGACAAGGCGAACAATGCGGGCGAAATGCTGGAAGATGGCTTCAGGAAGTTCAGTGTGCCGTCCGCTGCTGTCGATTATTTGCACATGGCCAGGCCGGGCAAAGGCGGAAACCACCTCAGCCAAGCGGTCCTCAGGAATCAGGGAAGGATCGAGACGGTTGGTACGGGTTGTAAGCATAGCGAAGGAATATCGCTTTACCCTTGGCATATTTCAAGCAATAAACGCTATAAACGCAATATTCACCAAATTCGCTAAATTCTTTGTGAAATAAACAGGAAGGGGACAGGATTGTCGAAGCGGTAGGGTGGCCCGGTCCACCAACAATTTCATAGGATTGGGCTGACTTGTGCCGACCAAAGATTTAACCAATGGCGGCATATTTACCATAAGTGCCTACTATAGTTAAAATCTGGAAATTTCTATCAGGCATCCCGGGAAATTTCATACCCCATGCTGCGATAAGCTGGCAGTCTGCGGCGGTACATGCTCATTGTGAGGGGCAGCAGCTCATCAAGGTAGTCGTAGATCACTACATTGGATTTGCCGGGTGCACTTCGGTGAAGGCGTCCGGCGTATTGAATCAGCCGTCCCTTGAAGGATATGGGCATTGTCAGAAACAGCGTATCCAGAATGGGCAGATCAAATCCCTCCCCAAGCAATGAACTGGTGGCGAAAAGGCACGCGGGCGTTCCGTTTTCAACTGAAAGGCAAAACTCATCGATCCTCTTTAGGCGCTGATTTGGAGAGAGGGTCCCCTCAAGCATTACAATTGCCGTCTTTGCAGATCCACATTCCTGCGAAAGCATTATTTTCAAGGTTTCCAAATGCTCCTTCCGATCCGACAGGACAATAGTTTTTCGACCTTGTTTGATGCACGCAAGTATGTCGAAGACAATCCTCTCGTTGCGTTCCCGATCCTCGATCATGCGCTGCCAGGTCAAATGAAGAGGAAGCGGTTTTCCATCCTCCTGGAATGCCTGAAAGGTCGTTGCGCGGAGCATCACCCGTTTGTCGAATGAATGCGAAGCCTCGCCGTTCAGAACATAGCGGATCGGCCCACATTGATGGAACAGCAGGCGTTCAAGCCGGTCCTTCCTTTGCGGCGTTGCCGTTAATCCAAGGATAAACCTGCACCCGCATTCCTTGAACAGCGCTTCGAGGCTGACGGCCGGGACATGGTGACATTCATCAATCACTACCTGGCCATAGTCGCGGAAGAATGCCTGCGCATTCTCGACGTTTCCCAGCGTCTGTATCATGGCGATGTCCACCTTGCCCTTTGCTTTCTTGCTGGCACCACGCCACTGTCCAATCTCCTTCTTTTCCAGTCCGAGGAATTCCTGTAAGGCATCCAGCCACTGATTGAGCAACACCTGGCGGTTCACCAAAACCAGGGTGGGAGTTTTGCGTTTACCGATAATGGAGCAGGCCATTACCGTTTTGCCTGAACCCGGTGGCGCCACAAGTATTCCGTGCTCATACTCCAGCATTTTTTGCTGAGCGGCACTTTGGTTTGGATAAAGGTTCCCTTTGAATGATAGGCGAATTCCCTTTGGTTTCAATCTGCGGTCTTCGATTTCGAGGCGTGAGCCGCACTCTGCGAATAACTCTACTGCCTGTTCCAGGCATCCTCTGGGTAGCACAATTCGATCCGAATGCAGTTCGCCTGAAAAGATGCAGCGAGGAATATTATAAGTGGGAAACCGTTGCCTCTGTTTTTCGTAGAATATTGGATTCGGGAATGTGGCCAGATTTTTAAGCCGTGCCACCATGCGATCGGAAAGTCCCTCGGACGGAATAATCAGCTTCTCGGTCAGGAATGCCTGCCAGTCCGGTAGAACGGGCAGGTCCAATGCCTTGGCTCCTGACTGCTCAAGGATGCATTCCTCCAGTTCCAAGGAGGGTGTGTCAGGCGAAATGTCTGCCTCCAGGCATTGCTCAAGAATGATTGATATCTCCTCTGTTCCAATCCGGCGAACGTTGGTCAGGATCTCCCATTGATCGGGGAACGGCAGAAATTGCTCATCCACGAACTCTGTAAATCCATGCTGACGCCGTTCTTTTTGCAGGGGCAGTGCAATCAGGTTGCCAAAGCCTCCTTTGGGCTGGGTATCCTGATTTGGGAAGAACCGGTCATAGGTATCCATTCGCAAACCCGGATTTGCGGCTGCAGCGCGGGCCAGCAGAAGACTGCCAAGGGTGCGTGCCTGGGAGGCGGTAACCGGCTCATAAAAGAAAATCCATACATGGGCCCCGTTACCCGAGCGTGAAATTTCGATAAGGGCATCGATTCCAAGCCGGGAGGCTTCGTTACGATAGGCGGCAGCATCCCGCTTCCACCCGTCACCATCGAAATCCGCTGCCAGGAAAATACAGGTGTCATCCTTTCTGAGAGCATAAGTGCCGGCCACAATTTGACCTCGAAGGTGTGATTCGATCACGGATGCATCCAGTTTGGCGAACTTGCTTGCCCCATGGCGTGCGTAAATCTCAGTGGCTTTCAGGCGACGACCGTTATCCCATATCTGCTCGCAGACCGGGTAATAACCCTTCCGTCCCGTTTGCTCATTCTCCCAGTAGCGGGGATAGATATCCGATCGGGCCACAAACAACTGTTCAAACAGGGCGATTCGCTTCTCGGCGGTATCAGGATATGTCCGCGTGTCCAGGGAAAGCCTGGGGCTCTCAAGCAGCGATGTTGCTTTTAAATCCCGAAGCTCATTAAGGAGTGCGAGCCGGCGGGCCTCAATCTCCCTGATTTGCTCCTCTATGCTTTCGATGGAGTGTTGTTCGGCCATTGCTGCCCTCGTAAAATTAGAATTCGCACTTTACTCCAAATGTTATCTGGGCTCGCGGGGCATACCTGTTCTGCCGCTGCTTGTTATTACACAAAAGTGAATAGCATCCAACATTTCGAGGGCGAAATCAGGGGCACCCTCATCGGTTATCTCAGATTGTCCCAGCTCCCGGCAGAATTGGGTGGCTAGATTGTGCATTAAGGCACGTGCATATTTCTCATTTCCACGCCGCTTGGCTTTGTGACAAGCGAGTAGAATTGACATTATCTGCATTGCTATGACGTGACTCGGACCATCGTATGTAAACTCATCGACCGGGAGTCCGGCCGCCTTTCTTGACCGCACCCATTGGAAGGTATGGAGATCGTAGGTTGGGAATGGTGCATCTTCCGATTTCTCCCATTCCTCCTTCTGGTTTGGCATTATAATAGTGGTGTGAGGCTCAGCCTTAACATCTCCGCCTAACAACCATTCTCCAAAACCATGCAAAATGAGGCTATTTCATGCAATTTAGCAGAGTTCTGGAATGAGCCTTATTTTAAACTTAAGGCTTTAATCATCAGGTATTTACGAGTGGTGCCCCCACCGAGACTCGAACTCGGATTAACGGTTTAGGAAACCGCGGTTCTATCCATTGAACTATGGGGACTTGTTGATAATCAACTATTTATGAATCAAGTCTCTTTCTCTTGTAACCTGTTTTTGTAACCTAGTGGACCGGAAACAAGCGAACTAATGGGACATTTTATGGGAGCGGCAGGAAGGTGTGCAAGGGCGAAAGAGAGGCAAATTGCTAAATTCAGAAATTGGATTGATGGAAACATTGATATCCGTAATTTTGAATTTGTGACCGTAGATACCTTAAAGTCAAAAATCCGGCAAGCCTGTCACGCGCAAGGTGTCAGGCGACTGGATCTATTTGGTTCCCGGGCGAGGAGCGACGGCTTAGAAGGAAACGATTTTGATTTTGTTGCGACATTTGGAGATTGTTCTCCCGGGGACTATGCAAAGCGGTACTTTGGATTGCTCCATGAGCTGGAAGACACCCTGGGTGCTCCCGTTGACCTGTTGACCCCCGATTCGATTCACAGACGGAGTCTGCGGGAAAGAATAGAAAAGGACAGTCTCTGCCTCTATGAATCCTGAAGTGCAGGAATTGCTCGCCGATGCTTTGAAGCATGCCTGCCAAATCCGGGAATTCGTGGCGGGGCATGACCTCAGCAGTTATTCTCGGGACCCGAAGACGCGAATGGCGGTTGAACGATCATTTGAGATAATCGGTGAATCCTTGAACAGAATCAAGCGCATCGACAATGGGATGCTGGAGTCCATCCGCGACCACCGCAGCATTATTTCATTTCGAAACATCCTCGCCCATGCTTACGATCACATCGAGGACCGTATCGTATGGGGGATAATCGAGACAGATTTGGATCAACTCGTCGAGGACATCGAAACGCTCCTGTCATAGCTTATTCGTTGTCGGATTATTCTGCCTGTCTCCAGGGCTAGGCTGTACCTTGGGTCATCTGCTGGATCCTCTGCCCAGTGTTGGGGAGAGATAAATCTGTTGTGGACGATTCCGTCAAATTGGTTAATTTGAAGAAATGACGATAAAAGAACATGCTTTGCAAACGATTCAAAATCTTCCGGAAAACACTGACTGGGAGGAAATTAAAGATAGAATAGAGTTTCGAGCCGCAGTGGAAAAGGGCCTTAGGGAACTGGATGAAGGGAAAGGGATCCCCGTCGAGGACGTGGAAAAGGAAATGAAGGAATGGACTTCAAGGTAATTTGGTCCCCATCAGCCAGGGCTGACCTGAGAGATATAGTCACCTTCATTGCGGAAGATAATTCTGTGGCCGCCGAGAGGTTTGGAACGACGCTGATAGAAGCGAGTAAAGCATTGGGTAGATTTGAGCGAAAAGGAAGAAAAGTTCCCGAATTCGGCATAGAAGATATCAGGGAACTCATTGTTCCTCCCTACCGAATGATATATCGGTTAGAGGAATCAAAATCTGTTCTGGAAATTATTCGTTTATGGCATGGTGCAAGAGGTCAACCTAAGATTTAGCCCCAAACATTCGCTGGTGGTAACGCCGCTCGCGTCGTACCACAGCTTTAACGTTGTATGTTGTACTTGGTTTGGGGGTCTTGGGCCTTTTTCCAGAATCAGTGGAATCAAAGCCCCCGCTTGTAACCCGTTTTTGTAACCTGGTCCTGCGGATTGAGCTCATTCCGGCTCGCTCCAGTCAACTGAAGAACTGGGTGTGGGTGGACATTTATGGGAGACGCCGATCGGCAGGCAAGGGCGAAAATGTTGAAAGATCAGATCAGGTGGCCACCATGTGCTTCACCTCATCAACCAATTCCGGATGCCGGTCGAGCAGCCTGAGTAAGATGGCGGGGGTTCCGTTCGGTTCATTTCTTCCCTGTTCCCAATTGCGGATGGTTCCGAGGCTGACGCCCAGAAGCGAGGCCAGGCTTGCTTGGGTTAATGGGCCTGCGGGCGGGACAAGCCCGCCCGCGAGCCCAGCGGGCATCCTGGATCAATCC
>JBNGDP010000035.1:0-19152 GCA_049975345.1 Oceanipulchritudo sp.
TGACCTCGTTGCTGGAGGGGCTGGTCATTGTCATGCGCGGCGGCTGGACCGCATAACGATCCAGCACCGTCTGCCAGGCGACGGCTTCAAGGAAAGCGGGATCCTCGTCGAAAACCAGCGGCAGCGAGGAAAGGAGTGGATCATCGGACAAGCCGACCGGGGAGGCCTTGTAGATCATGGCGTACATCACACAGGCAGTGAGGTAGTAGCCGTCATCGTCGCCGTGAAAGTGATCCACCGGGTCGTTGAAGAGATCGACATAGAGCGGATCGTCCGTGGGGAGATTGCCTCCGGCGTTTTCCCATGCCGAACCAACCGGGCTGACAATGACCGGGGAGCGGTTTGGTTATTGCCAGTCCCATCCCCAGCATGCAAATCTGGTAGAAATTCTTTGGGAAGCGGTTCATCCTTTTTGCCTGTGTCGGATAACAAAAGCCCCGCGGCTTTTACCGGCGGGGCTTTTGCGGATTTTTCAAATACCTGGATTGTTCAGCTCATGCGTCGACGGCGTACGAGGATACCCGTCAATGCAACCAATCCCAAAACAAGACCGTACGTGGCCGGCTCAGGAACCGCCGTGATGATCATGCCGTTCAAGTAGCCGTAGTCCGAATCGCTTGTGGCGGCGGATTGAAAGGAGAGTGCGAGGCTGCCATCGACGGCTGGCTTGAGTGGCGCAAAGGTCACCGTACTGGTACTATTGCTCACGTTCAAGGTAAGGGTCTCGGATGTCAGTCCGGTGAGGGCGTAATCTGTTAGACGCGTGTCGCTGACGCCACCACGGCCGCCATAAACGGTTACTTCATAGAAAGTTCCCACATCCAGGTTTCCAAGGGTGATAACCCCTTCGGTGGTGCTCTGGTTCGGACCCTCGTAGATATAACTAGCCGTTACGGCGTCTGGAAAATCAGTCAGGCCTGTGCCGGTGACGCCAGAACTGGCTGAATAGGATCCTGAGGTCAAGCCGGTCGTCGCCAGCGTGATGCCCGTCGAGTTGCCGGCATCATCCAACAGATTCGTACTCGATGGAAGGCCGGTTGTCCCCAGGTTGTTCCAATTCGCGGCCGAGTTGCCGCCAAAGTTGATGTTAAGAGTCAGCGCTTCCAGAGCCGGTGCCCCAAGCAGGGCTGCCGCTCCAAGGATAAACAGGAATTTGCGGGATAAGGTGTGTTGTTTCATCCCTTCCATGCTGGCTGTGCCTGTCATGCTGCTCCAGCCGGAATTTTTGTTACCCGTAACAAAGATGTTGACGGGTGGGTGCTTGAGGTGTCGGATACGGGGCGTGGCTGATGCGAGACGAGTGACCATGCAGGACATCGCGGAGCGCTGCGGGGTGAGCCGGATGACGGTATCGCGGATTCTGAGCAATTACCCGCACGTGAAAGCGGAGCTACGGGAGCGGGTGCGGGCGTGTGCGCAGGAGATGGGATACCGGCCGGACCCGGCGCTGGCGGCGCTGAACCGGCACCGGCGGGCGGCCCGGGCGGGCACGGCCACGGGGGAAAGGTTGGCCTTGATTGTCCCGAGGGAGGCGGTGCATGGCTGGGGGGTCTTTCCGATCATGAAGGAACTGGAAGCGGATCTGCGGGAGGAGGCCGGGCGCATTGGCTACCGGATCCTGCGGATGGATGTTCCGGAAGAGGGGTCCACCTTGCCTGCGGAATTGCGCAAGTTGTACAACAAGGGCATCCGGGGACTGGTAATCGCTTCCGCAGTGAACATCGGGGAAGTGGCAGACGAGCAGTGGGGCGACTTTGTGGTCGTCATGATGGGGCTGAGGCGGGAGGGCAACCGTTTCCACGCGGTGACCATCAGTTTCAACCGCATGGCCTACCATGCCTATCAGCAGCTTGCCCGGGCTGGCATCAGGCGGATCGGATACATTGCCGGCAAGGTGGACAGGTTTTCCGAATACCACCCGGTATCGCCGCTGGCTGCGATCCAGCAGGATTTCAGGGAAATGCGGACGGAAATCTTCACCATGGCCGATTTTGATGCACAGGCCCGGAAGGATCTTTCGGAATGGTTGAGGCGTTTTGCACCCGAAGCGGTTGTTTCGATTCACGGGGATCCGCTGTATTGGATCCAGGCGCGCGCGCCTTCCGGAAAGGGGACTGTCGACACGGTTCTGCTGAATCGGCCGCGGGAGGAAACATCAATAACCGGGGTCGTCACGCCTCCCGGCATTTTTGGTCGCCAGTCCATCCAGCGCCTGCACCAACTCCTGTTGGACAATGAATTGGGACTTCCGGACGCCCGTACCATCCTCATTGTCGATGGCATATGGACGCCGGCGACGGGGACGGAGTCTCTTTCGGCGTGCACCTCGGCCATGACCTCAACGAGACATGGACTATGACCCTCGGCTTGCCCGCACTCGCCCCGTACGTCCCGCAGGGGATGCCGTTCATGCCGGGGACGCGGACCGACGAGCCGGGCTGGCGACGTATCCGCTTCAGACCGCATCACAGTATAGCTTTTGAAGGCCACCTCAGGCCGTTCCTGCACATCGGCGAGGTGGAGGTTTGGAAAGGGCCCCGGCGATCGTGACGGGCGTATCAGGGCCCCCGCAGGAGTTGTCGTTGACGCGCCTTGAAAACGACCTGCGCACACGCAAACAGCCGTGACCTTTGCCACGCCCTCCGCATCCGGTTGGTAACGCTCAATCCTTGCGCGCGAACCAGGTGAAGAAAACGGGCACGAGATAGAGGGCGGCGAGGACCTCGACAACGAGCCCGCCGATGGCGGCGGCGGCCATGGGCCGGAGGAGCTCGCCGCCGCTTTCGAGGGCGAAGGCGAGGGGAATGAGGCCGAGAATGATGGGCAGGGTGGTCATGAGGCGGGGGCGCATGCGCTGGATGGCGGCGAGGCGGGTGGCCTCCTTGAGGGCGCAGCCGTTGGCGCGTGTGCGGGTGGCGCTCTCGATGAGCAGGACGCCGTCGTTGACGTTGGCGGCGAGGACGACCATCATGCCGATGATGACGGTGGCGCCGAAGGGCTGGCCGGTGAGGAACAACCCGTAGCCCATGCCGGCGAGGGCGAAGGGCGCGGCCATGTAGACCATGAAGGGCAGGCGGATGCTGTTGAACTGCACCGCAAGGACAATGAAGCTGAAGAAGACGGCAAGGCCAAGGAGGCGCTTGACGATGGATTTCATTTCGGCCATCTGCTGGGCCTTGCCGCCCAGTTGCCATGTGTAGCCCTGCGGCCAGTCGATGGCGGCCAGCTCCTCCAGCACGGCGGCCTGGGCCCCGGCAAGGTCGACCCCGCTTTCCGGATCGACGCGCACGACCACCTGCTTGACCTGGTTCTCACGGACAATCTCGACCGGTCCGGAGGCGGGCTCCACGCTCGCGATGTCGCGCAGGCGCAGATAGCCGCCGTCGGGCCGTGAAAGGACGAGATTCTCGACGTCGTCGCGCGTGTTCAGGGACCGTTCGGGAATGAGCACCCGCAGGTCGAAGAGGTCGCTGCCCTCCCGGAAAAGGGTGGGGACATGGCCGCCGATGTAGCCGCGCAGGGTGTCGGCGATGTCGCGCACGCTGAGGCCGAGTTCGGCCGCCCTGACGCGGTCGATCCGCACCTGCCATTCCGGTTTGGAATAATCGAGGGAGACGTAGATGTTGGTCAGTTCCGGGCGTTGGCGCAGGGCCGTCTCGACCGCTTCCGCAGTCGAATGGAGGACATCGATGTCCGCTCCGTTGATTTCCACCTCGATTTCGGATTGGCCGAGCGACCGGACTCCGCGCATCTGTTTCTGGGAAACCATCAGGCGCGCGCCGGGAGCGGCGATTTTGGCGACTTTCGGCCGCAACTCCGCGACAAAGGCCTTGGTGGAGATGTTTCGTTCCGAGGCCGGGACCAGCTCGATGTTGACCTCGCCCTCGTTGCCGATGCGGCTGGTGTAGAGCCCGCGCACCGCGCCCCCGCTCATCGCGAAGACGGACGCCACGCGCGGATCGTCCCGCACAAGCGCCTCGATCCGGCGGTTGACCTCATCCAGCCTTTCGAGGGCTGCCCCGGCCGGCATGCGGACCTTGACCATGACGCGCCCGTCGTCCACGGAGGGAAAGAACTCCGCCCCCGCGCGGGTGAAAAGCACAACCCCGCCAGCCATGATCGTGAGAAAGGCGATTACCGTTGATTTCGGATGGTCGAGCACCCAGCCAACGGAGCTGCCATAGCGGCGCGCCAGCCAGTCGTTGAAGCGGGAATTCCAGCCGCGCTTGCGGTTGTTCCATGGGCGCAGCAAACCCGCGCAGAGCATGGGCACCCAGAAGATCGCCCCCAGCAGGCTGAGCAGCGTGATCGAGAGGACAATCAAGACCAGCTCCCTGAACAGCAGGGTGATCAGCCCGGGAACGATCAGGAACGGGGTGAAGAGGGCGACAAAGGCGATCGCCGAGGCGATAATGGCCCCGTTGACCTCCTTGACCCCCGCGAGGGCGATTTCCGGCAGCGGGCGGTCCGGTTGCTCCTGCCGCAGGCGGGTGATGTTTTCAATCACCACGGTGGCGGCGTCCAGCATGATGGCGATCGCCACCACGAGCCCACCCAGCGAGAAGATGTTCAGGGTGAAGCCGGCCAGCTTCATCAGGAAGAAATTGGCAAAGGCGCAGAGCGGCAGCAGCGAGGTGACAATGAAGACCTGCCGCGGACTGCCGAGGAAAAGAAAGAAGGTGGCGATGACCAGAAAGGCCGCTTCGACCGCCGTGTTGCGTACGCCGGCGATCGAATCGAGGATGTGGTCGGCCTGGTTTTCCAGCAAGTCGAAGCGCATTCCGGACGGAAAGGCCGGGGCCAGTTGCTCCAGTTGCCGGCGCACCGCCTTGACCGTGGTCACGGTGTTGGCGTCGGCCTGCTTGATGATGTTGACCTTGACCGAGGGCCGGCCGTTCAGCCGGGTGATCATGCGCACCTCCTCATGGCTGTCCTCAACCCGCGCGATGTCGCGCAGGCGCAGGGTGCCGGTTTCCGTGCGCACCACCACGATGTCGCGAATCGTCCCGATGTCGTTGAATTCGCCCATCGTGCGGACGATGGTCTCGCGATTGGGTCCGGAGACGCGCCCGCCCAGCATGTCGATGTTTTCCTCGCGCAGGCGCTGTTCGATCAACCCGAGGCTCAGCCCATGCTTTTCCAGCAGCACCGAATCCAGGAAGACCCGGATTTCCCGCTTTAGGCCGCCGGCGATGTCGACCGCCGCCACCCCGTTGGCCGCCAGCAGGCGGTCCGTCAGCCAGGTGTCAATCCACGTGCGCAGGGCCGTCAGGTCCATCGTCTCCGATTCAAAGGCGACCTGCACGACCGGCAGCTGCGCCGGATCGGCCTTGATGATGACGGCCGGATCCATGTCCTCCGGCAGGTCGCGCTCCGCCCGCTGGTAGGCGGCGAGGCTGTCCTGGTAGGCGACGTCCACGTCGACACCGTAGCGGAAATTCACATCCAGCTGGTAGACCCCCTCAAGGGAACTGGAGGAAAGGAAATCCAGCCCGTCCACCGAGGCCAGTTGGCGCTCGATCGGCTCGGCGATGTTGCGCTCGACGTCCTCGGGCGTCGCCCCCGGCCATTCAATGGTGATCTTGACCAGCGGGTACTTGATCGAGGGCAGGAAATCGACCGGGATCTGACGGATCGTGAGCGCCCCGAAGACGGCCAACCCGATGGTCAGAACCGCCGTCGAGACACGGCGTTGGATGGCGCTGCCGATCATGGCAGGCCCGCTCCCGGTTGCAGCACCCGCACCCCCTGGCCGGGCTTGACCGCTTCCACGCCGCTGACGATGACGCGGTCACCCGGATGCAGGCCGGACTTGATGAGGACGCGCCCGTCCTGCTCGAACCCCGTTTCCACCTCGATCCGCCGCGCTATTCCTCCGGCGTCAACGGTGAAAATGCTTTTGGTTCCCCGCGTTCCAGCGAGGATGGCCTCCACCGGCACCGTGAGCGCGTCCGCAACCGTCTCCAGCACAACCGACAGCCGCGCAAACTGTCCGGGTGCGAACGGCAGCTCCGCCAGCGGCAGGCGCGCCTCGAAGGTGCGCGTGCGCAGACGCCGGTCGAGTTCCGGCCAGGCCCGGGTAATGCTCAAGCCAAGGGTTTTCCCGTCAAAGGCGTCGAAGGCCGCCGTCAGTCCATCGCTCTCCCGCAGCCGGAACGCATGCTCCTCCGGAACCTGGAAGCGAAGGACAAGACTTTCCGGGTCAAACATCTCCAGCAGCGCCGCCCGCGGGCCGACGTAACGCCCGTCAGCCACATGCAGGCGCGAGACGATGCCATCCCATGGCGCCCGCACCGTGAAATCGCTTGAGGCCTGTACGGCAAGGGCCAGCTGCGCCCGGGCATGCTCAAGGGAGGCCCGGGCTTCGTCCAGCTGGTCCTCCGCCATGGCCCCGTCCGCCACCAGCGATTCCACCCGCCTCATTTCCTTTTCCCGGCGGCGCACTTCTTCCCGTGCCGAAACCAACAGGGCCTCCGCCGAGGCGTCACGTCCAATGATCAACAGGATCTGGTCCTTCCGCACGCGGTCTCCCTCGCGGATGCGCAGGTCCTGCACCGGCCCCTCCGCCGGGGACGACAGCGCCGCCAGCGTCGCCGCCTCCACCGTGCCCGTCAGCTCCAGCCGGCGCTCGAAGATCCCGCCCGTCACGGTCTCCGCCAGCACAGCCGGCGGCGGTGGCGCGGCCTTCTCAACTCCGCCACGCCCACACCCCGCCATCCCGCCAATCAATCCCAGACCGAACACCACCATAACGCCCAACCGTATCATTTTGCCTATTTCCTTTCGTAAACTCATTTGGTCCCCCTTCCCATCAGCGGATTCCCCCCCATGTCCGCCACGAAGGCTTCCACCTTCCCGCGAAAGTCAGGATCCTCCATGTACGCGATGAAATTCGCCACGCTCCTCAGCCTCAGCCGGTAAAACACCTTCTGCCCGCGCTTCTCCTCGCTGATGATCCCCGCTTCCCGCAACACCCCAAGGTGACGCGATACCGTTGAGCCCGCCAGCCCCGCCAGCTCCACCAGCTCGCACGCGCACCGCTCCCCCCCCATCAACTCCCGCACCAGCCGTAACCGTACCCGGTGCCCAAGCGCCTTGAAGACCGCCTCCAGCGGGATGTCCCGCGTCGTGATCCGTTTGTTTTCCGTTGTCATTTTCTGAATATAATTAGCTGTTTAGCGAAAAATGCAAGATATTATCGGAAGGTGAAGAAGCGTGTCTGCGAACGCTTCACTGAACCCAGGCTGCTATGACCGGTATCTGCATGCTCGTGGCGTCGCCAATGAATGTTAAGGAATCACTCGAACGGACTGCGGATCTCCAAGCCAGCAAACTGGCGGCCGGCCTGCAGATCTTCGCTGTAGAGGATTTTTGCTCCGCTCTGCAGGGCGGCCGCAACAATCAAGCAGTCGTAGAAGCGGTACTGGCTCTGCGCCTGGAGCGAGAGCGCCGTGCGCCACAGCATCGGCGACGGGAAAACGCCACAGAGCGGCTCCAAGGTGCCACTCAAGTAATCGGACGCATCCCCCGGGCTCATCGGTTTTTCCCACTTGTGCAGGGCGACATTCAGGAACTCCTGAACGACCTGCCAGCTGATCACACCGGTTCCCTGTCGCAGTGCCATCGCCATCAAATTTCGCGCCGCATCCCGCTTGGCCGGCGCGGCATCGTCAAAGGAATAGACCAGCACATTGGTATCGAGAAAGTACTCAGCGCTCATTCATTTCCTCCCGGGTGAACTTGCGTCGACCCACCCGGACCCGTCCCGCCAGGCGGTCCATTTGCCGGTGGTAGGCCCGCTCGCGCAGCTGGCCCTCGCCAAGCTGCTCCAGCCAACCCCGGAACAGCTCGTTCAGGGTGGTTTTCCGGATTCGCGCCACCTCGCGTCCCCGTTCGATAGCCTCCTCCCTGGCACTCAGCGTAATATTCTTCATGTGCACTACAATAGTGTGCACGGCATCCGTATGTCAAGCAGGCTCAATCGGCGCGGCGAATGGTGGGGAGCGTTCCGCCCGTTCCCATCCGGCGCGTCCTCCGTGACTGCGCAGGCGCTCAATCACCCAAGTGATGTCGCCTGGGCCAATTTCCATGTTCTCAGGGCTGCTCCAGAAGCACTGGTTGTGGAATTCGCGGTAGGCCCGGCGGGCCTCCCGCGTGGGCACCACCCGCCGCGCCTGCTCGCGGTCAAGATGACGACGGCTCTTGCGCCCGCCCGGCCGATTTCAGCCATATAGCGGGCAATAGCGCGATTGATCATGCCCTGTATTTCATCGTAAGCGGCTTAAGATGGCAAGGTCAAATCCGGAAATGGGCATTCTGCAATGGCTTTGTTGCCGGTTCGCTGATGCCTGCGGCATCAAAGAGGAGGGGCATGGAACCAAAGGGAGAGCGAAGGGGTGGGCGAGGGCGGACGAGCCAAGCCTCCCCTCAATCAAAACAGGCGACCTTCCCAGAGCTGCTCCAGGAAGTCCTGCACTGAAAGGATCTCAATCCCGTCTGCGGTCTTCCGGCTTGCGGGTTCCCGGCAGACGACAACGCGACGTCCGCAGGCGGGGTGCTCTTTCTTCAGCTCGCGAAGCCCTTTGAGATGATGATCGCGAATGGCAATCCCGGATTTGCATTCGACGGCGCATTCAAGATCGTTGACAGTGAAGTCGACCTCGACGCCGGTACTCAGACGCCAAAAGCTGAATTGGGCGAAGCGTTCGGCGTATTGATTGTAGCAGCGGAGTTCGTGGAATACCCAGTTTTCGAACGCCTTCCCGAAGGCCTCCGATCCGGGCTCCGGTTTTCCCCGCCGGGCCAGGAAATTCACGACGCCGACATCGTGGAAATAAAACTTCTCGGCAATGGATAAACGGCGCTTGGGCCGCTTGCGGTAGACGGGGAGCAGGGTTGCCAATAGCGTGTCCGAAAGAATCCCGTAGTAGCCGCGCACGGTCTCCCGCGAAACCCCGAGCTCCCGCGCGATGTTGGTGAAGTTGACCTGCTCGGTGTCCCCGAGGGCGGCAGCGTTCAGGAATTCGGAAAAGGGCGGAAGATTGCGGACAAGCCCTTCCGCCATGACTTCTTCCCTAAGGTATTCTCCCACATAGGCGTTCAGAAGGCGCTGTGGCTGGGCGCTGTTGTAAACACGGGGCAGGGTGCCATGGGAGAGCATTCTCTGGAGGTTAAAATCCCCACCGAGTTCCTTCGCGCACAATCCATACAGCTCGAAGCGGACGGCGCGTCCGCCAAGAAGGTTCCCATGCCCCCGCTTCAGCTTCCGGGCACTCGATCCGCAAAGGGCGAATTGGATCCCCCGGTTCTCGTGCAACCAGTGGATTTCATCAAGCAGGGCAGGGACCTTCTGCACCTCGTCCACCACCACAAAAGGCGACTTGTTTTGTTCCAGTTCCTCCCGCAAGGTTTCCGGCCGGGTGGTGTAGCGACGGAATACGTCCGCCTTCAATAGATCAATCCACACCGCATCCCGATAGCTCCGCCGCAGCAGGGAGCTCTTGCCCGCCTGACGTGCCCCCCACAGGAAAAAGGTCTCAGTGGCAGCCGCGGGCAGGTGGAGAAGTCTCTTGTATAAATCCATATCAAATTGCGTATTACACATAAAACGCCATCTGTCAAGGCGTCTTCCGACCTTCCATGGGGCCCAAATGGATGGGACGCCAATGCCTCCCTTTTGCCTGCGGGCGGGGGCGGTCCGGCAGAAACATATTAAAGAAATAAAGTTCTTGATTTATTTATTTTATGGGAGAGAAAAGAAGGGGCATGAAAGGCAAAGGCGAGCGAAGGGGCGGGCCAGGGCGGAGGCGCATGGGGGCGATGGCGCTTGGTCTGCTGGGGGTGGAGCTGAGCGGGGGCCCTGGCTGGGTGGCCGGTCTGGAGGAAGCGGTTGGGGCGAATCCGGGCGAGGTGACGGTGGAGAGCCGGGTGCGGTATGAGGTCTTCGATCTGGCGGGCGGGCTGGAGGACCTGCATGTGCGGGTCGAATACCTGGTTCCGGTCGGGCAGGGCGTCCGCCTGACGGTGATCCACCATTGGTTTCGTCCGCGACGGGGTGCGGGTGACTACGGTAATGAAATTGATCTGGTCGCTTCCTGCGCCATCAACAAGCGGTGGTCGCTGCTTGGAAAGTACGGCCGATATTCGAGTGACGGAGGATCCGGCGGCGTGGGCGGACCGGACAAAACAATGCTTACCCTTGAAATTGATTTCATCTATTAGTGATCGATGCAAATATACGGGAAAATGGCTGCGAATGCGGTGGCGGCAATGAGTTACCTGGCCGAGGCGTACGGGCCGGAGAAGCGTTCTGTGGCCTCTATGGACATTGCGCGCGAACGTGAAATATCAAGACCGCTGCTGGGCAAGATCCTGACAACGCTTTCACAGGCGGGTCTTGTCGTGGGATCACCGGGTCCGAATGGTGGATATGCATTGGCGAAAGAGCCCAAGGAAATTTCCCTGCATGAGATTGTCCGGGAATTTGAGCCTGTTCAGCGTCCTGTGAGCTGTCCTTTCGGGCCGAACTGGTGCGGCAACCATGAACCCTGTCCACTGCATGATCAATTGGCCGAATTGCATGCAAGGGCGGGTCAATTTCTCGAGCAGACGACGTTGGACGTCTTCAGCACGGCATCGGCCAGCCAACCGGGGGAGGTGAGCCCGTGATGCCTGTCCTGGGAAGGCTGTTTGCATCCTCGAAACGGAGGAAACTGTTAAGCGTGGGTGGAGCCTACGCGCTGGCGGCGGTGCTGCTGGGGATTTTCTCGGGCCTTGGCGTATTCACCTTTGGCTACGGGCAGGGCGCCTCCTACCTGAGCAACGACCCGGCCGCCTGCGCCAACTGTCATGTCATGGACGAGCACTACGATTCATGGCAGAACTCGAGCCATCACGCGGTGGCCACCTGCAATGACTGCCACTTGAGCCCGCATCCGGTCGGGAAGTGGATGACCAAGGCCGACAACGGCTTCTTTCATTCCCTTGCCTTCACGACGGGGAACTACCCGGACCCCATCCGCATCAAACCCCGCAACCAGAAAGTCACCCAGACGGCCTGCCTGAAATGCCATTCCGGGTTTGTCCACTCCATGCTCCCGGTCCGGGAAAACGGGGACATGCTCGACTGCGCGCACTGCCACGCGGCGGTGGGGCATGCCCACCGGTAAGCCATTTTCAAAACCCAAACCATTTACCAGCCAAACCCATATCCTCTTATGAAATACAGAACCCAATCCGGATTTTTATCCCGCCCGCTCATGCTGGGCTTCCTCACGGGGGCGACGGCGGTCGCCACGATTGTGGTGGTCTACGTGTTGATGAGCATCCTCGAGCACAAGACGGAGGCCCGCAGCCCGTACCTGCGCATCGTGGAACTCGATGAAACCAGCGTGGATCCGGCCCTGTGGGGCAAAAACTGGCCCATTCACCACGACCAATACCTGGAAACGGCGGGTGACAAGTTCTACGGTGGAAGCAGCGCCATGCCCGAGAGCAAGCTGGAGCAGGATCCCTGGTTGCGGCGGCTTTATTCGGGCTATGCCTTCAGCATCGACTACCGGGAGGCCCGCGGGCACGCCTACATGCTGTACGACCAGGTGGTGACGGAGCGGGTCAACCAGCGGCAACAGTCCGGGGCCTGCCTGCACTGCCACGCCTCGCCCAGCGTGCTCTACCGCAAGGTCGGCCTGGAGGCGATGGGCCGGCCGGCGGACGAGGCCGCGCTTGCCGCGGAATTCAATCAGGAGGCGGTCATCGAGGGATTCAAGCAACTGAGCCGCGAGCCCTACCACAAGGTGCTTTCGATGCTGGCCGAAATGCCCGACGGAACCCCCGGGGCGACCGAAAAGGCCTTCGCGGATCCCCCCTTGGGCGGATTCAGCGGCAAGGAGCTTCCGGAGGGGCATTTCGCCCTTGATGATGTGCATCCGGTCAGCTGCGTCGATTGCCATGATCCCGCGGACATGGCGCTGCGCATCTCCCGTCCGGGCTTCCTGATTGGCATAGCCGGCTTTGCTGAGAGCGACGGGGACGCCGGTATTTTCCCGAGCATAGAGAAATGGCGCAAGGGCGACCGGGCCGGGGACTATGATCCCAACAGGCTGGCCAGCCGGCAGGAAATGCGCACCTTTTCCTGCGCCCAGTGTCATGTGGAATACTACTGCGCCGACAAGGAGACCCTGACCTTCCCGTGGACGCAGGGCCTCAGGGTCGAGGACCTCGAGGCGGATTGGGAAGGCCGTGAATTCCCGGACGGATTGGAATTTTATGACTACAAGCACGGGGAAACGGGCGCCAAGCTCTTCAAGGCGCAGCATCCGGAGTTTGAATTGTGGAGCCAGGGCATCCACGCCCGCTCCGGGGTGAGTTGCGCCGACTGCCACATGCCCTACGAGCGCACTGGGGCGATGAAACTCAGCAACCACAACGTCCGCAGCCCGATGGAGAACATCAACAACGCCTGCCAGACCTGCCACAAGGTTCCCGAGCAGGAACTCCGCGACCGAGTCCTTAACATCCAGGAGCGTACGGAAAACCTCAAGCAGCGCGCCGCCGTGGCGATGACCGACATGCTCGATGCCATTCTCGCCGCCAAGGCGGCCGGAAAGACCGAGGAGGACCTCGCGGAGATTTACCTCCTTCAGCGGGCGGCGATGTGGCGCCTCGATTTCATCAGCAGCGAGAATTCCAGGGGCTTCCACGCCGACCAGGAATCGGCCCGGATCCTTGGCGAGTCCATCGACTTCTCCCGCCGCGCCCAGGCCGCCGCGCTGAACCTGCGCGCGCCCGCGCCCGGGGATATCTCCGGACTGCCCCGCGAACCGGTCATGGGCGTGACCCCCAGCCGCTGACGTTTGCAACTATAAGTGATCGAAATGAACCCGGAAAAACTGAATCTCTGCCAAAGCATCGATTACCAGGAGGGTGCGATTGTCAGCAAGGAACTGCTGAAGCAGCCGCACACTAGACTGCAAAACCCCTGTCGCCGGTTCGATGGGAAGCTGAAGCTCACACTTTGTCAGGCAAGGATGGCGGTGGAGGCGAGGAGGACGAAAGCGAGCAGGACCCAGACCACGGGGCTGGCGAGGTAGGGGCGCTCGCGGTCGGGCATGAATGCGCCGCTGGGACCCGCGTTCATCCTCAACCAGCGGTAGGGATTGCGGAAGGCGCGGATGACGCCCTCGACGATTTTCCCCCGCAGGGAGGCGCAGGCCGTGAAGAAGCCGTTCACCGGCTGCAACAGCAAGCCATCTAGCAGGGCCGCGCCGCGCCGGTAGAACCAGTCCGTGTCGAGGGCGATGCAACGCTCACCGGCCAGCTTTTCCCGGAAGATCCAGAAGGCGATGAAGGTGAAGGTGAGCAGCTGCACGGACTCGACAAGGTGGTAGGCGGTGTAGGGGTGATAGCTCCGGTTGTAGGGAAGAATTGAATACAGCAGGCCCGGGGCCACCCCGTAAAGGATGCACAGAAGGGCCGTGACGGACATGGCAAGGTACATGTTGGCGGGCAGGCGGCGCACTTCCAGCCGGGCGTCCCTTCCCCAGAAGGTGAAGACCGGGATCTTCAGGCCGGTGTGGAGGAAGGTCCCGACCGACGCCAGAAGCAGGCCGAGCATGACGACCGGATAATGGGCCTCGCCGGCCGCCGAGACGATGATCGACTTGCTGATGAAGCCGTTGAACAGCGGAAATCCGGAAATGGAGAAGGCGCCGATCATGAACAGACAGACCACCGGCCGCATTTTGCCGGCCAGTCCGCCGAGGTCGCTGAGGCGGCTGACCCCCGTGGCCTGGATGACCGCCCCGGCCCCCATGAACAGGAGCGCCTTGTAGAGGATATGGCTGTAGGCATGGGCGACCGTCCCGTTCATCGAGAGCTCCGTCCCGATCCCGACCCCGGCGACCATGTAGCCGACCTGGCTGATGATGTGGTAGGCGAGGATCTGGCGGATGTCGTTCGCCAGCACGGCGTAAACGACCCCGTAGAGGGCCATGATGACGCCCATGTAAATGAGGATGTCCCAGCCCGGGAAGAGGATGAGCAGGACGTAGACGGCGGACTTGGTGGTCAGCGCGCTCATGTAGATGGCCCCGGTCACAGTCGCCTTCGGATAGGCGTCCGGCAGCCATGCATGCAGCGGGGGCAGGGCGACATTGATGCAGACCCCGATCAGGATCAGCCACGCCGCAAGGTCGTCTCCCGGCGAAAAGGCGTTGAGGAGAAGGGTGCCGGTCTCCCGGTAGTGCAGGAGAATCCCCCCGAGCAGGATGGATCCGCCGGCCATGTGCACAATCAGGTACCGGAAGCCCGCCCGGATGGAATCGGGTTGCCGCCTGGCAAAGACGAGCCATGCGGAGCCCACCGCCATCACCTCCCAGAACACCAGCAGGGTGAAGAAGTCGCCGGCGAAGGTGACGCCCAGCGCTCCAGCAGCATAGGCGGTGGCCATGACCCGCTGCCAGCGGTCCTCCACGTGCCATGCGTACACGGAAGCAATGGAGGAAATCAGGAGAAAGATCACCCCGAAGACAAAATTGACCCGGCCGAGCTCGAGGGGCCGCAGCTCCAGTCCGGCCACCGACAGGGAATGCGACATGCCCGGTTCCATTTGCAGCAGCAGCGCCAGTGCACCAAGGGGAACCAGCACGGTGAGCAGCGCACTGGCGCGGTTGGGCGTGAAACAAAGCAGGAGGGCGGCTCCGAGGAGCCAGAGGGCCGGGGGCAGGTCAGCGATGGCGCTCATAGTAATCCTCCTTTTTCTGCAGGAAGGCCTTTCCGAGCGCCTTTGACACGAAGATGATCAGGATGCAGCCGACAAAGCCGAAGGCCGCGTAAAACAGCGGGATCGCATCCCACGCATGGGGATGGGAGGGCCCCTTTCCAAAATGGGAGAGCAGCAGGGTCCCGAGGGTCAGGATGGCGAGCGATATCCAGTGAAAGGTGCGCATGCTGATGGTCCTTGTGATTATCCTTGGGGAACGGCCGGGCCCGCTCCGGTGAGGGTTACCGATTCCGCGATCTGGCGGGCAAGTTCGAAAAAGGGAAGCGGGAAATCGGGCAGGATCCCGAAGACCACGGCGAGGGCGGCGGTCAGGCAAAGCGGCACGACCATCCACGGCGAGGCCTCGGTGCCGGGGTGGCCGGAATCCCCCGCGCGCGGGCCGGGCGGGGCATGGAAAAATCCGCGGATGACGATCGGGAAAAAGTAGCCGGCGTTGAGCAGCCCGCTGAGGAGGAAAATCCCGAACACAATGGCATGACCGGAATCGAGGCTACCGGAGGCCAGCCACCACTTGCTGATGAATCCGTTGACGGGGGGGATGCCGGCCAGCCCCAGCGAGCCGATCGCGAAGGCGCCAAAGGTCCACGGCATGGCGCGCCCGAGGCCGTCGAGCTCGGAAACCCGGGTTTTGTGGGTGTGCACGTAAATGGCCCCGGCGCAGAGGAAGAGGGTGATCTTCATGAGCGCGTGGGCGGAGAGATGCAGCAGGCTCCCGGTGAAGGCGGCGGTGGAGGCGAGCGCCGCCCCCATGACGATGTAGGAAAGGTGCCCCACCGTCGAGTACGCCAGCCGCTTCTTCAGGTCGTCCTGCTTCAGGGCGATGAGGGAGGCCGCTACGATGGTGGTCCCCGCAAACCCGGCCAGCAGGAGGTCCAGGCCGTGTTCCCGCATGGTTTCCGGTCCGAAGACAAAACCGGCGATGCGCAGCACCCCGAAGGCCCCGGACTTGACCACCGCGACCGCGTGGAGCAGCGCGCTGACCGGGGTGGGGGCCACCATGGCCGCCGGAAGCCAGCTATGGAGCGGCATGATGGCCGCCTTGACCCCGACGCCCGCCATGAAGAGGACAAAGAGCGTCTTCATCTCCCAGCCATTGAAAACGCCCTCCGGAATGAAGCCGCCGGGCACGAAGGCCGCGGTGCCAAGGCTGGATTGGATCCAAACGGTGGCGGCGAGGAAAAGCAGGCCGGCCGACAGGGCATAGGCAAGGTACATGCGCCCGGCCCGGATGGCCGCCGGGCTCTCCTTGTGGACCACGAGGGGATAGGTGGCAAGGGTCAGCAGCTCGTAGAAGACAAGGAATGTGAGCAGGTTGGACGCGAAGGCGATCCCCACCGTGGCCGAGAGGCTGAGGGCGAAACTCGCGTAGTAGCGCGTCTGCCGCTTTTCACCGTTGCCCCGCATGTAGCCGATGGAATACACCGTGGTGAGGATCCAGAGACCGGACGAGACCAGGGCGAAAAAGATGCCGAGGGGATCGACCCGCAGGCTCAGGCTGATGCCGGGGGCGATTTCCAGAAGCTCGAAAAACGGCCGTTCCCCGGCCATGACCGAGCCGAGCAGGGCCACGACGATGGCGAATTTCGCCCCCGCCGCGGCAAGGCTGACGCCTTCGCGCAGGTTCGGGCGCCGCGAAGCCAGCAGGATCGCCGGAACCGCCAGCAGCGACACCAGCACGGCCAGCAGCGGAAGAGGGCTTGATTGTAGGGTGGCGTCCATTGGCGGTTAAAAGGCCGGCAGCATGGGTTCGATCAGGGTCCGGACGATCCACAGGTTGAACAGGCCGGCCAGCAGGATTGAAACGGCGAATGCAACAAGGGCGAGGTTCCGCCGGGTCAACCGGACCCGGACCTTCTCCGCCGGCCCCTCCTCCGTGTCGCCAAGATAGATGCGTTCGATGATGCGGAAGAAATAGACCGCATTGAGGAGGCTGCTGGCGAGGATGATGCCGACGAATGCCCAGTTGCCGCTTTCGTAGCTGCCGAGAATCAAATACCATTTGCTGAAAAAGCCCGCCGTCGGGGGCAGCCCGATCATGGAAATCGCGGCGATCACGAAGCAGGCTGTCGCGACCGGCAGCCTCCGCCGGATCGCCGGGCCCATCCGGTCGATGGAGACCCCCAGGCCCGCGCTCTCCAGCCGCGCGCTGTACAGGAAGAGGCAGGCCTTCATGAGGGCGTGGTTGAAGACATGGAGGACCGCCCCGATGTAACCGAACGGGGTGGCAAGGCCGATACCAAGCGCGATATAGCCAATCTGCGCGACGCTGCTGTAGGCCAGCATGCGCTTCAGGTTGGTCTGTGGAATCGCCATCACGGATCCCCAGAGGATCGCGGCCGCCCCGGCCACAGACAGGATCCCATGCAGCGGGAATGCCCAATTGCCGGGACCGGCCGGAAAGACGTCGTACAGCACCCGGATGAGCACGTAGACGGCGACCTTGGTCCCGATCGGGGCGACCAGTGCGGTGCCCATGGGCGGCGCATCCGTGTAGACGTCCGGAAGCCACTGGTGCAGCGGCAGCAGGGCCATCTTCAGGCAGATCCCGAGGATAATGAACACAAAGCCGATGCGGGCGGGGGTTCCCATGCCGCCGGCGTCCAGGATGAGGGCCACATCCCCCATGTTGAGGGAGCCTGTTTCCGCATACAGGAACCCAAGGCCGAGGAGGTAAAAGGAGGCGCCGATCGTCCCGAGGATCAGATAGCGGAAGGCGGAATGGGCCGCCCGGCCGCTTCCATTCCCCAGGATCGCATACCCGGCCAGGGCGCTCAACTCCAGGAAGACGAACAGGTTGAACAGGTCGGCGGTCCCGACAATCCCGGAGAAGCCCCCGAGCATGAGCATGACGCAGGCATGGTAACTGACGGCGCGCTCGCCGGTTCCGGCCGGATGGTTGAAATGGCCATGGAAGAGGACGACCGTGCCGATCAGGTTGATCACCACAAGGAAGAAGGCCGAAAGCGGATCGGCCTGCAGCTCGATGCCGACCGGCGGCGGCCATGCGCCCACCGCGTAGTCAAAGGCCCCGTCGGTGAGGGTTTTCCAAAGGGTCATGAGGCTGAAGCCCAGCGCCGCCGCCCCCGCCGCGACCGCCAGCACGGAGGGCGCCCGCCGGCCAAGCAGGCCCGCCAGCGGCATCAGCAGCGAGGCCAGGAAATACGTGAGAATGACGATGATGGGCAGGTGGTCGCCGATCATTTTTCCAGTTCCTTCCAGAGCGTGGGTTCGTCAATCGTGCCGAACGCCTTGTGGATCCGCATGAGCAGCGCGAGGGCGACCCCCACCGTCGCCACCCCGACGACGATCGCCGTCAACATGAGCGCGTGCGGCAGCGGGTTGATGTAGCCGAGAGGATCCTTGTCGGAAAAGGATTCCCCAAAGATGGGAACCGTGCTCCGGTCCTTGTAGGCGAGGATAATAAAGAAAAGGATGATCGAGGCCTGGAAAATCGTCAGGCCGATCACCTTCTTGAGCAGGTTCTGCTTGAAGAGGATGCCGTACAGCCCGATGGTCAGCAGCGCGAAGCACATCCAGTAGGAAAAGTAGGACTTGATGAGCTCAATGATCATCCTGGACCCCTTCCATTAGACGGTCAAAGATGGCCACGAGGATGCCCATCACCGCGAGGGCGACCCCCACCTCGATGACGAGGATTTCCCAGTAATGCAGGTCCTCCGGCGGAATCGCCTTGAAGGGCAGGCTGTCGTACTGCAGGTACCGGCCACCGAAAACGACATTGGCGATTCCGGACAGGAAGAAGACGAGGGCTCCGATGGACCCGATGAGAAGGGCGTAGCGGCTGGGAAGCTCGCTCTGGCTGCCCTCCATCCCCTCGCCGATGCGCATGAGGATGACGGCGGCCGCCAGCAGGCCGCCTCCCTGGAAACCGCCGCCCGGGCTGTAGTGGCCGTGCAGCACCACGTAGACGGCGAACACCTGGATGATCCGCG
This sequence comes from Oceanipulchritudo sp., assembly GCA_049975345.1. Lineage (GTDB taxonomy): Bacteria > Verrucomicrobiota > Verrucomicrobiia > Opitutales > Oceanipulchritudinaceae > Oceanipulchritudo. Next base: position 18,736 of record JBNGDP010000035.1, read on the forward strand.
CAACAATGCGGCAGGAGAGGCGGACGATGTCGCTGTCGGATCCCAGGATCATGGCGCGTCCTCCCGTTTTCCCAGAATAAGCGCGCAGGCCACGCCGGCGACAAAGACAACGAGGGTTTCCCCAAGCGTGTCAAAGGCGCGGTAGTCGGCAAGGACCGCGGTCACGATGTTCTCGGTATGGGTCTCCCGGTAGGAATTCACCATGTAGTAGCTCCCCGCCGAGACCGAGCCGGACCGCCCGTAGGCCCGCATTGCCGGGGCGTCCGGGTCCCCCCGCGGCGGCAGCGAAAAGGAGGCCGCGATCAGGACGCCGAAAAAGGCGATCAGAAAAAAAAGGCGCAGCGCTTTCAATCCAGACTCCTCCGCGAGGTCTTGAGAATGAAGATGATGAAGAAGACGCCCACGATGCCCGCCCCG
>JBNGDP010000035.1:19162-30515 GCA_049975345.1 Oceanipulchritudo sp.
ACAACGGCCTCGGTGAAGCCCACGTCGACCGCTCCCATGGCGACAAAGGCGATCGCGATCACGAAGCTGAAGGCGGCGGTCGTCACCGTCGCCGCCAGAAGATCCTTCACCTCGATGGCGACAATCGCCGAGGTGAGCAGGAAGATGTAGATGACGAGTTCGGCCAGCCAGTGCATGGGTCAGTCCTTTTTCGTTGAATCCGCGCCGGCCTCCCTGCCAGCGTCGCCCTTTTTCCACGGCTTGTGGCCGGCGCTGTAGGCCGCCCTTGCCAGCGCGTGGGCCGAAACGGGGTTCGTGAGCATGATCAGGAAGGCCGCCAGGATGGCCTTGTCCGCATCCACGCGGCCCTGTCCGAGAAAAATGACACCCAGCAGGGCGATCACAATGCCGACGGTGTCCACCTTGCTGGCGGCATGGGTGCGGGTGAAGAAATCCGGAAGGCGCAAGAGCCCGAAGCTGCCGACGAGCATGAAGAACAGGCCGACCAGGATGAGGAGGCTGCCGATGATGTTGTCGACCAGTGTCATTGGTTCTCCTTTCGCATGCGGAAGTACTCGGCGACGACAATTCCGGAGATGAAGTTGAGGACGGCGTAGGCGAGGGCGATGTCGATGAACATGCTCAGCCTGTCAAACTCGAGGCCGATGAGGAGAACAAGGGCGATGGTTTTGCCGCCGATGGCCCCGATTGACAGCAGCCGGTCGAAAACGGTCGGCCCCTTGATCAGACGGATGAAGGGAATGAGGATGGCCACGACAAAGAGTCCGATGAAAATGTCGAAAACGATGTTCATGGAGCCTCCTCGTGTTCCATTGGATCGTTGACCGGGGTGGCGTCCGGCTGGTTCGGGCTCAGCCGGGCCACCTTGCGGGCCAGCTTGCCTTCAAGCACCTCCTCGGCGGTCCTTCGGGTCAGCGCATGCACAAGGTAGCGGTCCCCCTTCAAATCCACGGTCAGGGTTCCCGGGGTGAGGGTAATGGAATTGGCGAGGATGACCCGGTGCAGCATCGAAGGCTGTCCCGAGCGGAAGGCAACCATCCGGGGGTCAATGCCTTTCGGGTCCCTCAGGATGATGCCGGCCACGTAGACCGAGGAGAGCAGCATCTGCCAGAGCAGCCAGGGAATGTAGAGGAGAAGCCGGCGTGCCCGTAACACCGGATCGCCCCTGCGGCGGAGCGGGCGCAGGGCCGTCTGCTGCCAGTTGATAAAGGCCACTGTGAGCACCCCGGCCCCGAGGTGGAACAGGTCCAGCTTGCCGCTCAGGATGATCCAGAGGGCAAGCAGCACCATCCACGTCGCCAGCGAAAAACGGCTCACAAAGGGCCCCTTGTCCGGTTCCGGGGATGCCGACGCCCTCACGTGCCCCTCCCGGTTTGGCGGATCCTGAAACGTATGCCCTGTCTGCTGTCTTTCACCTTTCCAGGCCCCGCTATCCAAACGCGGATCCGGGGAATGGTATGAGAGCTTAGGGCTTTGGGCGCCCTGTCAACCCAAACCCGGAAGCTTTCGGGCGAAAGGGGCGATTTATGCCTGTGGCGTCATTTAATCCCTGAATTCTCCGAGGAGTTCATCGCGCTCGACGAGTTGGGAGCGGCCCTCGCTGGTGCGGGCGAAGACGCGGATATGGCGGAAGCGGATGCGGACGGGCTGGCCGGGGCGGGGGTGAAGCTGGGCGAGTTCGGCCCGGGAGATTTCGGCCTCGATCAGCTCCCCGGTGGCGCTGCGCCGGAGGGTGAGGCGGCCGGCGCTGCCGGCGGAGAAGATGTGGAGCACGCGCGCCTTGAGTCCCTCGGGTGCGGTGGCGGGGAGGATTTCGATGTCGTGCGGGCGGACGTAGAGGTGGCCGGCATGGCGGGCCGCCGTACCCTGCCCGCGGATGCGGTTGACATTGCCCATGAACTCAATGACGAAGGGCGAGGCGGGATGGTCGAACACATCCTGCGGGCTGCCGACCTGTTCGACGGTGGCCTTGTTCATGACAACGACCTCGTCGGCCAGTTCGAGGGCCTCCTCCTGGTCGTGGGTGACGAATACGGTCGTCAGGTTGATGCGCTCGTGGAACTGGCGCAGCCAGCGGCGCAGGTCCTTGCGCACCTTGGCGTCGAGTGCGCCGAAGGGCTCGTCGAGCAGGAGGATGCGCGGCTCGACGGCGAGGGCCCGGGCCAGGGCGACGCGTTGCCGCTGGCCGCCGGACAATTCATGGGGCAGGCGCTTGCCGAAGCCCTCCAGTTGCACGAGCCCGAGCAACTCCTCGACCTTGGCACAAATGGCGGAGCGGCTCGGCCGTTCCGCCTGCCTGCGGACATTCAGGCCGAAGGCGATGTTGTCGGCGACGCTCATGTGGCGGAACAGGGCATAGTGCTGAAACACCATGCCGACCTTGCGCTCGCGGGCGGAAAGGCGGCCGACCTCCTCGCCGTGAAAGAGGAGCGGACCGCTGGCCGGATCGGGGGATTCGAGCCCGGCGATGATACGCAGCAGGGTCGTTTTGCCGGATCCGGACGGCCCGACAAGGGCGACCAGATGGCCTGTTCCCACGGACAGGTCCACCCCCGCCAAGGCGGTGGTTCCGCCAAAGGTTTTAATGATGTTGCTGGCGTGAATGCTCATATTTCCTTGAGTTGATGAAGCGGCAGGTTGTCGGGTTGACGCTCCTTGGCGCGGGCGCGGGCGGCGCGGCCGATGCGCCATTCGACAAACGACTTTCCGGCGAGGGTCACCAGTGCCAAAATCGCGAGGATCGAGGCCATGGCGAAGGCGCCGACGAAGTTGTATTCGTTGTAGAGGATCTCCACATGCAGGGGGACGGTGTTGGTGAGCCCGCGGATATGGCCGGAGACCACCGAGACCGCGCCGAACTCGCCCATGGCCCGCGCGTTGCACAGGAGAACGCCGTACAGCAGGGCCCACCTGACATTGGGCAGCGTGACCTTGCGGAAAATCTGCCAGCCGTTCGCACCGAGAAGGAACGCGGCCTGTTCCTCTTCGCGCCCCTGCGCCTGCATGGCGGGTATCAACTCCCTCGCTACGAAGGGGAAGGTGACGAAGATGGTGGCCAGGACGATGCCGGGAACCGCGAAGATGACCTGCAGCCCGAGGCTGTCGAGCAGCGGGGCGAACCAGCCCTGCGCGCCGAACAGCAGCACGAAGACCAGGCCGGAGACCACCGGGGAAACCGAAAACGGCAGGTCAATCAAGGTGATGAAGAAGCTCTTCAAGGGGAAGTCGTGCCGGGCGACGGCCCAGCTCGCCGCGACCCCGAACACCAGATTGAGCGGCACGCTGATGGCGGCGACCAGCAGGGTCAGGTAGATTGCATGGCGCGCGTCCGGATCCGTGAAGGCTTCCAGGAAGGCGCCGCCGCCACGTCGAAGCGCCTCCGTGAACACGGCGGCGAGCGGCAGGAACAGGAGGAGGGCCACGCTGGCAAGCGCCAGGCCGATCAGCAATCCGCGCAGCCATGGCGGATCACGCCGGGCGTCCTTGCGTGGACCGGGATTGATTTTCTTGTAGAGGGAGGGAAGGTTTCCAGCCATTTTTGTATCCGTTATTCAGTACGTTTGTCCCGCGCGCCGCGAGGTCCACCGCTGCAGGAGGTTGATCAGCAACAGGCTGACGAAGGAGATGCCGAGCATGGCCACGGCGATGGCGGTGGCGCCCGCATATTCATATTGCTCCAGTTTGGTGACGATCAGCAGCGGGGCGATTTCCGTGCGCATCGGCATGTTGCCGGAAATGAACACGACGGAACCGTACTCGCCGACGCCGCGCGCGAATGCCAATGTAAAGCCTGTCAGAATGGCCGGATGGAGGGTGGGGAGGACCACCTTCCACAGGGTCTGCAGGCGGGTGGCTCCGAGGATCGCGGCCGCCTCCTCGATTTCCTCCTCGAGGTTATCCAGAACCGGTTGAACCGTGCGAACCACAAACGGCAGGCCGATAAAGATGAGGGCGATGATGATCCCCGGGGGGGCGAAGGCAATCTTCAGTCCCAAGCCTGCGAGCGGCCCGCCCAGCCAGCCGTTGGGGGCGTAGATCGCCGTGAGGGCAATTCCCGCAACCGCCGTGGGGAGAGCGAACGGCAGGTCGATCGCCGCATCAATGAAGCGCCGTCCCGGGAAGGAATAACGCACCAGCACCCATGCCAGCAGGGTGCCGACCACCGCGTTGACCACCGCCGCCCCAAGGGCCGTCAGAAACGACAGCCTCAGGGCGGCCAGCACACGCGGTGTGTTGATTTCGGACCAGAACCCAAACAGCCCCAATTCGGTGGTTTTCCATAATGCCGCCGACAGCGGCAACAGCACGATCAGGCTGAGGTAGGTCACCGCAAATCCGAAGGTCAGTCCAAATCCCGGCAAACCGCCCTTGTGGTAACCGGCACCTTTGCGCTTGTCCTCGGAGTTGGGGGGGGCGAATGCGTTGTCGTTCAGCAGGTTCATCGCTGCCTTGTTTGGGTATCTGTAGACGATCTACCTTACCTGGTAGATCTGATCGAAGGTTCCGCCGTCGTTGAAGTGGCGCTGCTGTGCGGCCTGCCAGCCGCCGAAGGCCTCATCGATGGTCACCAGCCGGACCTCGGGGAAGCGGGCGATATCGGCGGGGTCAGCAAATTCGGGATGCAGCGGGCGGTAGTAGTGTTTGGCCGCAAGCCGCTGCCCGAATGGTGTGTAAAGGCCCTGCAGGTAGGCCTGCGCGGCCTCAAGGTTTCCAACACGTCCCGCATTGCCGTCGACCACTGTAACCGGCGGCTGGGCAAGGATGCTGATCGACGGCACGACAATTTCAAACTTGTCGGGCCCGAGTTCGTTGAGCGCGAGGAAGGCCTCGTTTTCCCATGAAAGGAACACGTCACCGATGCCCCGTTGCACGAAGGTGGTGGTGGACCCGCGGGCACCCGTGTCAAGGACCGGAACATTGCGGAACAGGCGCGTTATGTAGTCACGGACCTTGGCCTCGTCGCCTTTGTACTCCTCGAGCGCCCACGCCCACGCGGCAAGGTAGTTCCAGCGCGCGCCGCCGGAGGTCTTGGGATTGGGGGTGATGACCTCGACGCCCTTGCGGACGAGATCGCCCCAATCCCTGATCTCCTTGGGATTGCCCTTGCGGACAAGGAAGACGATGGTCGAGGTGTAGGGTGAGCTGCCGTTGGGCAGGCGGCCCTGCCAGTTGGCGGGAATCTTGCCGGTGCGCTCGCTGATGGCGTCGATGTCGTAGGCCAGGGCCAGCGTCACCACGTCCGCCTTGAGCCCGTCGATCACCGCCCGGGCCTGCTTGCCGGCACCACCGTGGGATTGGCGGATCGTGATGTCTTCGCCGGCCCGCTCCTTCCACTGCCTTTGAAACCAGGGGTTGTATTCGGAATACAACTCGCGGGTCGGGTCGTAGGAGACGTTCAGCAGGACGCGGCCGGCGGCGTTTGCCGTGAGCGTGGAGATAACAACGCCCATCAGGAGTGTGGTTATTCTATGCAGTTTCATGTTTTTGTTCCCTGTGTCAGAAGTCGATCTGGAAGCGTGAGATGAGGACCTTCTCGTCGGGCCGGTCGGTGCCGGCGCCGCCGAACCGGGTGATTTCATAATTGAGTCCGGCGAGCAGGTTGTCGGTCAGGTGCCAGTTGAGCCCGACCCCGCAGGCGGAGGCCTTCTGCACGGCATTGCCTCGCGCCAGGCGGGTGGAGCCATCGCCGGCAAAGGCGGCGTTTCCGACCTTGAGCTGATGGTGGCGGACACCGATTTCCAGCGCGCCCCAACCTCCGGCCGCCGGATTGAAGGGCTTTCGGGGCCGCAGCCCATTGTAGGAGGCGCTTTCCCCGGTCAGCACCCAGCTCGCCTGGATTGTGAAGGCGTCGGTATCCACCTCGTGGCGGGTGCCTCCCCGCGCCAGCTCGTGGCTTGACCGCACGTATTCGGAAAGGAATCCGAACGGGCCGTTGTACCATGACAGGAAGGCGTTCAACCGGATCCGGTCGCCGTTGGCTTCGACCCCGTCATTGTAGCGGAAAAAGGTGTCTCGTCCGGATGTGCGGTAACGGATGCGCCGGTCCCGGTCGCCGTCATCGATGACGGTATCCTCCGAGCCGAAAAGTGCGGCTGCGCCAAAGGTCAGGCCCGCGAGCGGGCTGTCCGCCTTGCCGGCCCACGGCGCGAAGGCCACGCGGCCCCCGAAATCCAGCGCGCCGCCGCCAAGGTTCGCGTTGCCCGACAAATCGGTGTCGTCAAGTACGCCGTTGTAGAGCCCAAGGGTCCATTGCAGGAAACGGCCGGAAGTCCGCCCGTGCCACTCGCAGCCGATATCCCGGGTAGGGGTCAATACCGACGGAAGCCCGCGCTCAAGAAAGAGCGTCTGGCTGAAACTCTGCAGGCGCTCGTGGCCGATGACGCTTTTGGTTTTGCCGAAGCGCAGGAAGTGATGCCCGCCGAGCCGCAGATCGCCCCATGCGTCGATCAGGCGCACCGTTCCCGCAAGTTCGGGCGTTATGCGCCAGTCGAGGGGTCCCGATCTTCCCTGTATCATGGGACGGACCCGGCGCAATTCAAAGGTTCTGTCGCTGCCATTCGCGAACCAGCGGCCGTCCATCTGCAGGCGCGCCCGTATGCGGATGCTGTGGCACCCGTCCGCTGACTCGGTGACGAGCCCGCGCCGGTCGACCGACACGGCGGCTTGCCCGGCCACCGCCATTTCCGTTTTCGTTGCCGCCTGCCTCTCCAGCGCGGCCAGCCGCTTCTGCAGTTGCGCGATTTCGCTGCGCAGAAGTGCCAGTTCCCCGGCCTCGTCGGCTTGTCCGTTCAACGGGCCGGCCAGCGCCAGCGCCAACAGACCGTATTTCATGTTTCTCCCGAAGGAGCTGTGCTGCCTGTGCATATGTTGATTCGTCTCGAACCAACTTCCGGTTGTCCGGTCAGCAGGTGGGTGGATCCGCACGGATCCGCGTTGCTGTTTCTTTGTCGCCTCCGGCCTCGCCGGTCGGCACCTTCTTGAAATTCAGGATTCCTTCCGCGGTCGGGCGAAGCGCCGCTTCTCCGTCTTCTGCACCTCGATCACCTCTCCCTGGTGTATCGTCAGCGTCACCTGGCCGAACTGCGTCTCCCTGACATGTCGCAAGGTCTCGCTCAGCCATTCCTCCTGTTCACGCCCGGCCCTGTCCGCGCTCAAAGCCGGGCCGGAAATCGTCCTGGTCCCCTTCATTTCTTCTCCCCCTTCGCCAGTTCAGCCAGAAATCCCAGCGCCGGATCGGCCGGATCAAAGCGAGCCGCATCCGTTTGCTGTTCCTCCCTGCTCTTCAGGAAAAAGTGCTCATGTCCGTCACGCCGCATCTTCCGAAGCGAAACTTCCACAACGTTATGCAGACTATATCGGTCGAGTATTCCCGACATGGCGTTGCGCACGTCGATCATCAGCATCCGCAGCCCGCAATGCGTCTCGTCAGGACACGAACAGGCCGTGTAGGCCGTCTTGCTCGCGCACCCGATCGGCGCCAGCGGACCGTCCAGTAGCCGTACCAGTTCCCCCATCTTGATCGTTTCCATCGGCCGGCCAATATAGTAACCACCGCCCTTGCCGCGCCGCGTCTCCACATAGCCCGCCTCCCGCAGCTGGATCAATATCTGTTCCAGAAACTTCAGCGGCAGGTTGTCCGCCCGCGCCAGGTCACCTGCCGTCACCCGCTCATGTCCCAACTCCTGCGCTATCCCCATGTTGATCAGGGCACGCAATCCGTATTCCGCACGCTTGCTGATGTTCATTAAAGACGACTATTTAACGTTGACCTTGAAAAGTCAATAAATATAGTAGTATTTAAATGGGGAGGAAATTCCAACAGGAAAGGGGCGAGGTCCCGCCGGCCCGGGGCACCGCGGCGGAACTGCCGGGCATGCGCTTGCAGGCGGCCTTCTGGCTGGTCGGCATACTTGTTGTTGCCGGTGCTTTGTGGGCGCTCCTGTTTCCATTCCGGGGAGCCGATGACTTGCTGCTGGTCGGTTACGATTCCTCCAGGGATTACATTACGGAAGCCAGCCGGGTGTATCTGGAGACCCATCCTGAGGGTGGCGGTCGGATACAGGCCCACCACGCCGGATCGGTGCAACAGGCGGAGAACCTCGCCCGTGGGCTGGCGGCGGATATCGTGTTCCTTGCCAGCCGGGCGGAGATGGAGACCGTCGAGTCAAGAACCGGCTGCCTCGATCCGGACTGGGCGGAGGCATTCCCCGATGGAAGCTCGCCGGTTTATTCCACGATCGTCATGCTCGTGCGGAAGGGGAATCCCCGCGGAATCTCGCAATGGGAGGACATACACCGACGTGAGGTGCGCGCCGCGATGCCCGATCCGCGTTGGAGTGGCGCGGGCCGGTATGCCTATCTGGCCCTGCTGGCGGACTCCCTGTCTCGGCACGGCAAGGAAGCGGGAATTGCGGAAAAGGAGGTGCGCGAGCTGATGATGCGGCTGGACCTGGTACCGCTGGGGGCGCACGCGGCCCTTGACGTGTTCATGAGAAGCGCGCATCAGGACGTTTTCCTGACGTGGGAGAGTGAAGCTTTGCGCGTCACGGGGTTTGGGGAGAGAAGCGGATATGAAATCATCCATCCAGCCGCCAGCATTCTCGCGAAACCGGTGGTGGCGATCATGGCGTGCCAGACGGGGAAGCGAAACACGACCGACTCGGCGCGGGAATTCATCGCCTTCCTGTTTTCGGCGGAAGGGCAGAGGATAGCCGTCCAGCACGGTTTGCGGCCCCGCAACCCGGCGGCGCTTGCAGGCGGGCATGCGGCTTTCGCCTGCATCGAGCTGCAGGATGTGGAAAGGCTTTTCGGCAACTGGGAGGAAGTGTGGGACAGGCACCTGGGGCCGGAAGGCAGCTTTGCCTATGCCATGAAGCTGAGGGCCGCCCGTGAGGGAGGGTTCGAATGACGTGGGAAATCGGATTCATGCTGGCCCTGCTGGTGTTTATCCTGGCGGCCTTCGTCCGGGAGCGGATTCCCACGGAACTGACGGCCATGAGCGCCTTTGCGCTGCTGCTCGTCCTCGGGTTGTTGTCAACCGGGGACGCGATGAATGTCTTTTCCAACAGCGGCCCGATCGCTGTCGGGGCGATGTTCATCCTGAGCGCGGCGCTTGAGAAATGCGGCGCCATCGACACGATTGCGGGCGACCTGGCCAAACTTCCCCGGATGAAGCTTTGGATGGTCATCCCGGTCCTGCTGATCGGATTCGGATCGATTTCGGCCTTCATCAACAACACCCCTGTGGTTGTCGTCTTCCTGCCGGTTGTGCTCAGCCTTGCCCGGCGCATGCAGATTTCCCCCTCGAAGCTCCTCATCCCGCTTTCCTACGGGGCCATTTTTGGCGGGACCTGCACGGTTGTCGGAACCAGCACCAACATCATTGTAAGCTCCATCGCCGGCAGTGCCGGATACGAGCCGTTCTCCATGTTTGAAATGGCAAAGGTCGGCGTGCCGCTTTTCATCGCGGGAACCCTTTACCTGATGCTGCTCGGGCCGAGGCTGCTGCCGGACCGGGCGACCATCTCCTCGATCCTGACCGAGGAGCAGAGGCGCGAGTACATCGTCGAGGCCTTCTCTCTCCACGGGCGGTTTCAAAGGCCCAGGCGGCGCACGGCCTTGACATCCGGGATTCACTCGCCCAGTCCATGGGGCTGGATCCGCGGCCCTTCCTCATCGCCATCGCGGTGGCCGCCTCGGCCAGCTTTGCGACCCCCATCGGCTACCAGACCAACACCTACGTCTACGGGGTGGGCGGCTGCCGCTTCTCCGACTTCGCGAGGATCGGCATCCCCCTCAACCTGCTGGCCTTTGTTGTATCCATGATCCTGATACCGATTTTCTGGGGGTTTTAGGCCCCTCCGGCGCTTGTCCACGGGTTTCGCCCGGCCCGATCAATTCTGGTCGATCTCGACGGCGCTGCCGTCGTACAGGTCGAGGGGGCCGTCCAGCTCGATCTTGAGGACGCTGACCAGGGGATCCAGGTTTTTCCGGGGAACATCGATCCAGAGGGTACCGGGCACATTGAGCCAGTGGGCGCCGCCGACGCGCTTGTGGGAACATTCCGCACCGGGGCCGAGGAGGGTGATGTGCTGGATCCTGTTGCGGATCCCCTTGATCGAGGTGCCGCCGTCCGGATCGGCTGGCAGGTGGGTGAGGTAGACGTAGAGGACGTCCCGGGATTCGTTGAGACCGGTGAAGTTGCAGCTGTATCCGGCGGGCAGGCCCCTTTGCGTTCCGTGGACGGCCTCCTCGTTGCGCTGTATCCAATTCCCGATACATTCCAGCAGTTCCACCTGTTGTCGGGGAATGACCCCGTGCTCGTCCGGGCCGACGTTGAGGAGCAGGTTGCCGCCCATGCCGAGGCACTCGCAGAACATCGAAACCAGCTCAAAGGGGGTCTTGTACTGGTCTTCCTTGCCGGTGTAGGACCAGGTGTTGTTGGTGGTCAGGCAAAGCTCCCACGGACCGTCCGGGGGGTACACCGGAATGAACTGCTCCGGGGTCTCGTAATCGCCGTATCCATCCATCCGGGAGTTGATCACCGTGTCCGGGCTCAGTTCGTGGATGAAGTCGCGCAATTCCGAGAACCGGTAGTCAAACCGGTCCGATCCCCAGTGTACATCGAACCAGACCAGGTCGACCGGGGCATAATCGGTGAGCAGTTCGCGGATCTGGGCCCGATGGAAGCGCAGGAACTGGGCCCAGTGTTCCGCCGCCCCGGGCTTGTCGGCTGTCCCCTGGCCCATAATCGAGCGCCAATCCGTCTTTTCCCCGCGCAGCCGGATGACTTCCTGCTCGGAAAGCCCCGAGACGGCGGCGACATGGCCCATGTGGCTCCAGTCGGTATGGGAAAAGTACAAGCCGACCTTCAGGCCGGCCTGGCGCATGGCCTCGGTGTAGGGACCCACCAGGTCACCGCAACCGATGGCGGACGGGATGTTCGGCCCGTCCTCCCTGGTCGGCCAGAGGGCCATCCCGTCGTGGTGCTTGGTCGTCAGGACGGCGTATTTTGCACCGGCCCGCTTGAAGAGGTCCGCCCACGCGGAGGGATCATACTTTCCGGCGGTGAAGCCCCGCATTTCCGCAAGGTAGTCGTCGTACGAGACCTGTCCTCCAGCGATGGGCCAGGACTCGCCGCCGCGTCGTCCCACCGCGTAGATTCCCCAGTGCACGAAGACGCCCAGCTTGGCCGCCGTAAACCATGGTTTCATCATAACCATTCCGTTCTGGCAGCCTTAGCGAAGGAATGCCATTATTTTCCGTTGAAAACAGCGAACCTCTACATTGTCCTCCTGACGGCTTTACCCTCCAACCTTTTTTTGGTTCTTCCCGGAAAATTGTGGAACCACGG
>JBNGDP010000036.1:0-30367 GCA_049975345.1 Oceanipulchritudo sp.
TTCCACTACATCCTGTGGGATGACTGTGATTTTATCAGGGAAGTTTTCTTCAGCGCCCCCGGGTCGCCGAAGAGGGCGGTGGCGGCGGCTCGGGCGGAGGGGGCCGCGGAGGAGTAGGTGAGCAGGATGTTTTTCGCGTTTTTCGGCGCGATCCACTCGAAGGGTTGATTGGTGACAAGGATGAAGGTCTTGTCAGTCCGTTCCAAGAGGGGTTCTATCCAATGCGTGCCGGGTTTGTGGCCTCGCGAAAAATAGAGCGTGATGACAATGGTCTCGAAGGAATCGATTAGCTTGAGCAACTTGTCGCGGTCGGCCTCGCTGTAGTTGGTATCCGCCTCATAGTAGCTGAGGGAGCGGTTGTATTCCAGCATGCTCTTCCACAGCATGCCCGGATGGGCATGGATGTCGTTCGGCCGGAAATGGGTCAGCTGCTCGACGACCAGGATCCGTTTGGATTCGCGGGATAGCGGCAGGGATTGTCCGTCGTACCGTGCGAGGCGCAGGGCGTTGAGGGCGAGGTCGTTGGACAAGGCATGATATTCCGGCCTTCGAATGATCTTGTCCGGTTCGGGATGCCAGTGGAAGTTGTCGAGCTTGTAGGCTTTCTTGAGCTTGATCTGGCGCTCGATCTTGCGGTCGACTTCCTCCTCTGGAATACGCCCGGACTCGATGGCCCTGACCACCGCGTCGATACACTTGTCGAGATCCTCGGCCGGTTCCTCCTGCTTCTGGAGAATCAGGTCGCACCCGGCCTCGAGGGCCAGCACGCAGGATTCCTCCAGCCCGTAGCGGTTCATCATGCCGCCCATGGTGATGCTGTCGGTGGTGATAACGCCTTTGAAGCCCATCTTTTCCCGCAACAATCCTGTAATGACCTTTCGCGACGCGGTGGCGACATGGTCGGGATCGATCGCCGGGTAGATGCTGTGGGCGATCATGATGGAGGGGAGCAGGTCCAATTCAATGAGACGACGATAGGGTAACAACTCCCTGTTCCAGAGCGTCTCCTCGTCGACCTCAATGACCGGCACCTCGAAGTGCGCGTCGACGTCTGAATGCCCGCGACCGGGGAAGTGCTTTCCGGTGGCGATGACCCCCGCTTCCTTGAAGCCGCGACAGGCGGCAATGGCGTAGTCGGCAACCGTCTCCGCGTCGTGCCCGTAGGCGCGTGTCAGTACCTCCGGATTGCGTGGCTCGGTGTTGATGTCGAGTACAGGTGAGTGGATCCAGGTCAGCCCGATGGCCCGCATCATGGTGCCGAGGGCAAGGGCGACCTCGTAGGCCTTGTCCGGCCCGCCGGCAGCCGCGATGCCCATCGGCTGGGGAAAGAGCGCCGCCCCGCAGAAGGGAAAGTCTGCGCTTTCACCGCCCTCCTGGTCGAAGGAGAAATGCAGGGGGAAAACAGAATTTTTGTCGCCATTCTCCTCATACATCCCGCGCAGCAGGGCCTGATAGTCGGCCGCGGCGGCCGGACTGATGGGTGCCTGGTCCGGACGATAGTGTAGCAATGGCTGGCTGTCCAGGTCCACTTCGAGGTCGGCGGTGGTTGAGCTGACATACTTTCCCGTCATCGGGTCGCGGTAGCCCATGAAGCGCTTGAAGTGCGGGCTTACCCGCAGGCCGGAGGCATGCCAGCGGTGGATCTTGTCCAGCGCCAGCTGGTGCCTTGCGATACCGGCGAAGCCCTGGGTGAAGAGGGCACCGGCCTTTTCGCGGAGGGTCCAGTCCTTTGGATCGGTCATGGGGAAACTTGAAGCGATTTGGGTCGAAGAGATCACGGTCCCCGGTGATGAACACGTTAACCCGGTGCCGCCGATGCCATGAGTTAACGCGCTAAACGTACCGGCTATTGTTCGGGGGGCGAAAAAAAGGAATAGCAGAGGATATGAATTCACTACTCCGATTGGCTATTCTTTGTGCAACCTTCACGTGTTCATTTGTTGACGGATCTCCATTGATCATCGAGCGTTTCGACGGTTACGCTGGCGGGGCCATAGGCAATAACGGCACCTGGCAGCTTACGTATGACAACACCGCTCCCGCAACTGCGACGGTCAAGACATTCTTCCGGTATCTAAACGGATACGCCTCGACCAATCCCTTCTGGATCAGTGAGAACCACCTTGAATGGTCCCCCGGGTTCGATGCAGGAATGGAATTTCCGGCACGCGGACCGGGGACCCGGACATATTTCAGCTTCAATTTTGAATGGATAAGCCAGGGCGGAGCGGCCTACCCGACAATCCGGTTTTTGAGCAGCGGTGGAAGTACTCCGAGTCTGGGTTTTCAGTTTGACCAGGACGTGGCCGGTGACGGGACGCTGGACTTCAAGGTCATCTCCAATACGTCGACGGACAGCGTTTCAAATGCCATTGCCGCATTAACGGATTATTTCATCTATGGGTATTTTGAGATGAGCAGTGATGGCAGGGAGTTAAGCATATCGGCCACGCTTTCCTCGGATGTTTATCATTTACTCCCTGCGGAAGAACCTGCGACCTGGGATATATCGACCTCTTTCCTGTATGGAGTCGCCCGCACACCGGTTGATTTTCTTGTCCTCGACACGGCTGGCTCATCAAATCGTTTCACAATTGATGAAATCCGACTTGGGACCCAGTACGCGGATGTCGTTCTTGCCGGGGCGGATGTACCCGTTGCCGGGTATGGTGAGTCCGCCGCTTACACGGCTACGACCAGCCGCTCCCTGCGCCTGGTCGACGGCACTGCGGCTGTGGAGAGCGATATCGACCGGCCATTTTCAGCAACGGCGCCCATGGAGCCGGATCCCGGTCTGGATCCGGGGACGCCTGAATTCTTTGGCGGCTGGGGCTATGCAGACGGGACGGGCGAGTCGTTCGATTTTCCACCGCAGGTCAACAATGACAGTCCGTTTGGTGGTGGATTTGATGCCGTCTACTTCCCGCTCAATTCAGTTGCGGGTGTTGCGGAAAATTTTGGCTACCTGATGATGTTCGACGCAACGGCTCTTGAATACCAATATCTGAATAGCTTCGTTTTCGCGGCAACCCGGTCGATTGGCCAGGGCCAGGCGGTGGCCCGCTCGGTCGTCCGGGTCGGTGGAAACTACTATATTGGCAGTAATGAGACGATTTTCAGCAACGTCTATCAGGATCTCTCGCTGGACTTTGTAAATCTGGAAAGCTACGATCCCGCATCGGCGATCGTGCCCGGTACGGGCACCCCTGCCGTTTTGAATGACACGGATCTTGTGGATGCCGTGGGCGTTTACTTCGAGCGGCGCTGGCCGGATACCGTCGAGACTGGAAATGCCTGGATTGGCATAGGGAAAATCCTTGTCACGAGCAAGATGGGTGAGGCCAAACCGATACCGGTGCCATCCGTTTACATGTTTGAAGACAGCGGATCACTGGTGATCGCCTCCTCAACCCTTCCCGCCGCATCGCTGGTCAACTATCAACTACAGAAATCAGGCAATGACCTTTCTGGCTTCACTGACGTGGTTGGAGAGGTTCAACCCGCCGATGACAGCGGCCAGGTTTTCTTTGTCCAGCCGCTGCCTGCCGCCGGGGAGAAGGTTTTTTATCAGGTTGAGGCAAAACCGTAGCCATTGGCCGGCATGCTATCCGCGGGCTATCCGCGTCAGGGGGCCGATCTTGAAGGAACCCGCGCGGGTTTGCATGCGGAACTCGATGCGGACAATGGAAGACCAGCGGTGATGGCTTGGAAAGTTGGGCCAGTCGGCAGGTTGAATGGTGACGGTGTCATCGATAACGGGCAGGGTGTGGGCCACTTCCTGGGCGGTTCGTGAGCCTCGGCAGAGCAGGGCGACGGTCACTTCGGTGAGCGGGTCCGCATCGATCGCTTGCAGGCCGAAGCGGACAGCCTCCTGTGTGCCGGTGTTCCAGCCGGGGTGGGCGGGTGCATTGTGAAAGAATGAGAGCGGGTCGTCGGTTTTTCCGGGATCGCGATGCAGGATGGCAACAGGATGCCCGGGCGATTCGACGCGAACGCGGTTGGTATGGAACTGGGTGGAGCCCATGCCCCAGTTCCAGCCGAGGCCGTCCGCCAGATTCGGCCACTCCGCGGGGAGGGCTTCGGGATCCTTCTGATTGCCGGTTTGGAGGAATGTGACCGGGGTGCTGAGGGCGAGGCCGTCACGGTAGAAGGCGCGTCCATAAACCGCGGCCGCATTGGCCGGGGGCTGACCACATAGCCAGCATCCCGTATCCCCGTCGACCAGCTCGGGCGTCCACCAGACCTCCGTTAGGGTGACCTGGTCCGGGCAATCGGCCTGGACGGTGAAGTCCGCCGTGAGAACGGGTTCTTCCGGCAGGGGCGGACCGTCGGCCAGATGGTGTTTCAGCCATGCCAGGCCGAGCGCGCTTTGCTCCGCCCCGATGCAGTGGTTGGCATTGGGCAGCCAGCCGCGGCGTTTGGGGACCTGGAGGCGGTTGAGCAGGTCGTTGGCGAAGGGCAGGAGGCCGAAGAAGTCGTTGCTGGATGAAAGGTAGCAGACCGGTTTGCTCTGGAGGTGGGCGATGCTGCATGGATCCCACTGGCGCCGCCACACCTCCTGGACACCTGGACCAAATCGGAAGGCGTTCGGATGCTCCGTGGAAAACTGCCCGCCGCAGCCGTAGACCGGAACGGCCACTTTTATTCGTGGTTCGTAGGCGGCAATGAGCCAGGTCAGGTAGCCGCCCCAGCTGATGCCGACCACCCCGATCCGCTCACCGTCGACAACGGGCGATGTACCAATCCAGTCGATACAGACGCCGGCGGCCTGCACCGCGACCGGTAGGATCGCCTCCTCCGGGGCGCGTATGTAGGCGATCTGGTTGGCGACCCCGTCCGGCCAGACGCTTTTGCGGGCGGGATCATGGTGGGGGAAGTTTCCGATCTGCCAGTCGAAGGACACCGAGGAAAACCCCTTGCGGGCCCAGTCGATCAGGTCCTCGCGGCCGACGGTTTGACCCCCGCCCGGGCAGTGGATGAGGGCCGGACCGGGCGCGTCGCCGATCAGGCAGCGCTCGGCGTAGACCCGGCACCGCCGGCCCAGGGCGTCCTCGAAGACCAGAAACGCGGCCTCAATCGGAAATCCCTCCATCCGGACGGTTTCCACGGGCTCGGCCCGTAACAGGCGATGGGGATGGTTGGGCGTCATGAATAGGGACTTTCCGGAAATGCGGCGATGGGTCAATTCCGGGATGCTGCCCATTAGATGATCCCGTTAAGCAGGCATCACAACGCTCCGCTTAACGCGCTAAACTTTCTTTCTCTTGGGCTGTCTAGACAGACCGGGTAAGGATGACGGCTGTTTCAAAATTCACCTAATAAACCAGATAAACCCATGAAAAGCGTTAATATACTCCTTAAGACCTTACTTCTTTCCAGTCCCCTGGTACTCTCCACGACAATCTTTGGTGCGATCATCGTTCAGGAGGATTTCAATTCTTATTCTCTGGGTGACATCGGTAATCAAGGGGATTGGCAGCTTTATTCTGACAACACTGGCCCGGGAACTTTGATGGTAGGAACGACGGGGACCACTTTCTCCTCAAGTGATAATCCTTTTGGTGGAACTGTAGGCAATACTGTTATTGGAAATTTCAATGACGGCGCGCTCATTTTCACGCCCAGAGCAGCAGGCGAGTCGACCTATTTCAGTTACAATTACTTGGCTTTGGACAACACCACGGCGAATCACCTGATTGATTTCAAAACCACCAGCACGAATTCTCCACTCCTCAGAACGGCTTTATCAGGTTCAATTCCCCATGATATCTCGGTTTACTCTCACACTGCCACAAATGCTGACAGCGGTTCGGGAGTTTTCTCAGAGGATGTTGGCTACTTTATCTATGGAAAGATCGATGCCTCCACAGATCTTAAAACCTTCACGATCTCGCTGAATGTGACGGATGATGTTTCCACGATTCCCGGTACGGAGAGCTGGTCTTACACATCAAGTTTTACCTATGGCGTGGCTCGCGATAGTAATGTGAATGCCATGTCTTTCGATATGGGTTCGAACCGAGGTCTTATCGACAACATCCGCATAGGGGAGACATACGCCGATGTGACCGCTGTCCCCGAGCCCTCCACCTATGCGCTGCTTGCGGGCTTTGCGACCTTGGGTCTGGTGTTGTTCCGTCGTCGCCTCATGAGATGAGGCTATGACGGACAGGTCCGCCGTCGTCGCCAGAAGCGCGACTGAGCGGACGGTTATTTTTTCAAGGGTTAGGGGTTTTGATACAAGACGCCGGTCGGCTCGGGGAGAGCGACCGGCGTTTTGCTTATTGGGTGATCCGCTCACAGGGTCACCGTGTGCACGCCCGTTTTATTGAGGGATTCGATGATGTCGGGATTGGCGACCGGATGGTGCAGGTGCAATTCGAGGGGGTGGGCCGCCTCATGATGGGTTGGGACTGCCTCAAGGGCGGTGATCCGGCGATTTTCGAGGGTGGCGGATACACGCCAACCGAGGGGGGTGTTGAGATTCCTGAACGAGGCGTTCTGCCAGTGCGGCGGAATGCCGGGAAAGATCCGCAGGACACCCTGTTCCCCTTCCGCCAGGAGCATATGGTGAATGGCGGTGCAGAACCCGCCGGCTGCGGTGACAAATACTTTGGCGCGTGCGGTTCGGCGGTTTTCCCATTCATCGAAAGTGTGCCATGTTTTGTAGAAGACATCGGCCTCCCTGAGGATTGAGGCCGCGCTGATCGGGCCCTCGTTGAGGCCAAGCCGGCTTGCCAGGGCGGAAAGCTGGTGCGGAATCCAGGCAAAGACGGAGACGATGCGGGTCATTTCCTTGTGCAGGCTTTTCAGCATTTTGTCATCTGCCGGGATATGGCGCAGCGGCCAGCTTCCGAGGGTGAGGGACGAGTTCCGGAGGTATTCCGGATCATTGCCCCGTACGATTCGGTAGCTGTTATTTTCATCCACTGCCAACTGCATATCCTTGAGGATACGCCGGGCGGATTGGGAAAGCGCGGCCTTTTCACCGAGAAGCGCAAGGTAGGCCTCCGCGGTGGCCCGGATGGCGAGAACCGCCTCATCCGGATACGGGGCATCAATCGTTTCGCTGAATGTTGCGAGGACGCGGTCATGCAGGTCCCATACCGGTAGAGCGGTATCGACCATGGAAAGCAGGTTCTCGAAGATGGCCGGGACGATAGCGGCGGCCATCTTGGCGGAATCGGGATCTCCCCGATAGAGGACCTGATGCCATGCCTCGCAGGCAATGATCGCCTGGCAAATCGGCACAAAGCGCACTTCCCCGTTTCCATGTGGATCGGATTGCCATGGATAAAGCGCGCCGGGCATGCCGGCTTCGGCCGCGTGGCGGATGGCGGCTTCCAGGGTCTTGTAGCGAAATTTCAGGTTACTTCCCGCCAGATCAAAGTGTCCCGCTTCGAGAAGTGGACGGCAAAAATAGGTATCCGTATCATGGAAGGAACCAAACCAATACGGCAGCATTGGCTGGCTCAGGCCAACCGGATGCGTGGGGCTGTCGGAGACGCTTTGCGCCACGTAGAATAGACTGGCGCGGTAGCGCTGTTCCCACTCGCTTTCCTCTTCGGGCAAGTGAATTGAACTTTTGTTCCAGAAAGCTTCCCAGCGCCTTGCCTGCTCCTTCCGTACCGAGTCGTGGCTTGCATACTCCGCATGATCGCACGTGCGTGAATCCGTTTCCGGATGAATCTCCACTTGCACGGAAAGCCCGTTTTCCGCGACCAGGACCGGGCGGCCGTTCATTTGGCCGACCTTGCCGTTTTCGCTTCTTATAAGGACCGTATAGGCGGCATCCGCTTCGGGTTTCAGGACATAGCAAATCCAATCGGATCCCGAATCGCAGGCGACCCGTTGCTGGCTTACCCGGATGTCACACGTCATTTCATTGCCGAGTGAGTAGATGCTGTTGCCCGAATTGTCGACCACCAGCTTGTCCTCGAGGACCGGGCTTGGATCAAATGCTATCTCCGATCCCGGGGATGCGATGTGCATGGAAAGGAGGCGACTGTCCTTCAGTAAGACAACCTCCGTCTGGAAAGGGATAATCCGGTCCGGTTCAAGTCCCGCCAGCAGGCTGGACCGACTTCCCGGATAAAGGGTTCCCGCTGTCCGCGCAACGCCGGCGTGAAGATCGAGCGACTGCGAGCAATTGTATACAGTGGCCTTGTGGGGCATGGCCGGATGGGTGGTGTAAATCGGATTGTCGCTGAGGATGGCTGCCCTGGAAATCCATAATCCCCGTTCCCTGAAGCCGCGGTTGCGATAATACACCCGGGTGCGCAGCGCTGTCACCGGATAGTGGAGCCCGTGGTTTCCCTCCTTTGTTGCCGGGGAGCCCACAATTCTTGACGACCACAGGTTCATGTCCGTTCCGGACAGGTCGAGAAGGCCGCCAAAGGTTCCGTTGGCCAGGTAAAGCGGCTCGTATTGATGGGTTTCCTGGGTGGATTTCCAGTCGAGAATATGGGTCTGCATCATGGAAGTCGGGTGTTAAGAAGGCCGGACCCTTTTGGATCCGGCCTTGGTTTGAAATAAGTCGGGGAACGGACTTTCTGGCGGAGGAGCCTGTTATCCTTATTTGGGCATGTAGACCCAGCCACTGTCATCGCTGACATAGACATACTTATTCAGCGAATAATTCCAGATCCAGGGATCGTTGCCCGTCCAGACATAACCCATCCAGTCGCCGGTGTCGGCGTAGCCCTCCTCGTCGACCGGGTATCCATACCAGTCGCTGCCGGCTTCCGGGATGGTAATCGTCACTTCATCCAGTGCGGCGAAATTCGCGGCGGCACCGAGTTGTGTCGCGACAAACGGATACAGCGAGGTGGCGTTGTAGATGTCGCTGAAACCGCTCAGCAAAGGTTGTGGGCCGCCGTCATCGGCTCCCTGGGTGGAGTAGTTGAAAACCTCGTAATCATCAATGGCCACAGCGGTTCCGTCCGCATTCAGGACATCAATCTTCGTTTGGACATCCCAGTCGCCTCCGCCGTTGTCGATGAAAATCAATTCAAAACCAAACCAGGCATCCACTGGCGTGGCGCCGTCGGCGAAGCCGCCCATGCCATCGGGGATGGCGACAAAGGACTCCGGGTGGCCGGGACCCGCCCAATAATTGATCGTGGTCTCGGCGTCCACGACATCGTTGCCCCATGGCATGAGACGAAAGTCGGTCAGGTTGCTGCGGAAGGAAACGACAGCGCCCATCCAGTCGTAATCATAACCACCTCCCAGGCCGCCTGCGGTCATATTTGAAGTGGAGAATCCAAAATGGACCATGTTGCCGGCGCCCACCTGCTCAACCCGCGCTTTGATATACATGCTGAGGCCGTCCTGAAAGCCCCCGACATCGGTCTGGTGGACCAGGGTGACCTGGAAATCCTGAGGGCCGTCGACATGGACTACGCCGTTGCTGCCGCCCACACCGGATCCCGCCGTTATGGCCATGGTGTCATCCGGTTCGCCGGAGGTCTGGACCCAGTTGGTGGTGAGCTCATCGGGATCTTCAAAGTCAATGAAGATGGTTTCGGCGCTCAGGTACACGGCCGAACAGAGGAGAGTCGTTGGAATCAGTAGGGTTTTCATGGTATTCATAGGGCTTTCAGTATGATTCGGTGATGCCTCAGAACAACGAAGGCTTTGGTTAGCGCGTTAAAATTTACGGGGAAAGGACGGATTCGGGATCCTGGTGATGAGGTCAAGCAGCAGGTGTTTAACGAAGATCAGGCAGTAGGGGTCAAGGTGTGCCTGGGAGATGATATGAAGGACTTTCCGGCTCATACGGCATGGGTCGATTGGGAGCTATTCCTCGAGCTCGATGAAAACGTCCATGTTGCCGGAGGCGTCTGCCGGGACGAAGGCCTCGGCGCTTTGTCCATTGATTTGGCAGGACTGGATGCGACGTCCCTCTCCCGTGACGGTTACGGCCAGGTTGGCGTCGCGGTAGGTGATATTGCGCAGGCTGACATCCCCGATACCTTCCGGAAGGTAGGGCTCGAAACGGATGCCCTCCACCGAGTAGCGCATACCGAGCAAACCCATGTGGACGAGCGAAATGAAGCCGGTTGAGCCCCAGGTGGTTTTTGGGACGGAGCCCCATTCGACAATTTTGCTGTGCTGATAGTGCTCTTGCAGGCCGCCGTATTCTTTACCGGTCAGCGGATGGAAAATCTCGGTGAACTGTCCATCCCGCACGGCGACTTTCATGAGCTGGAAAAATTCTTTGTCAAAGTGTGCGGTCTGCCCCTCGTAGAGGGCGGCCCGCGCCCAAAGCGATTGGATCTGCGGCCAGACGGTGCCGGAGTGACGCCCGAAACCTTGCGCCCCGTGACATTGGCCATAAAAATTCAGCGGGTCGCTCTGGTGGTGGTTGGCGTAGCGGGGAAACGTCGGCCAGAGGCACGGGATGCCGGCGGGAGCGATGAAGACATTCTCAAAGAGCGCGGCTTTCTGTGCTTCGGTCGGGACGTCAAACAGCAGGGCAAAGGCGAGGCCACCCCCTTCCTGGTGTTCGCAGCGGCGACCGCCGGGCAGCAGGAGGTAATCGAAGCTGCCACGCGCTTCATTCCAGAAGTGGGCTTGAATCGCAGCCTTGAGGTTGGCTTCTTTTTCCGCGGCTGAGCCGGACGGTTCTAAACCCAGTTCCGCGCGCATCGCTTGAACGACCTGATAAGCGCCAACATAGAGGCAGTTGGTGGAGAGGGCAAACCAGGGAATCCCGAAGCCGGTACGAACGGCCTGGTGTGGGTTGGCCTTCAGCCAGTCCCGCACGTCGCTGCCGAAATGGAATGTTTCCGAGCAGTCGTCGGGGTACCCGGATATGCCGTCCTGAAAGAAGGCCGGGCCACGGAAAAGGCCTGTCTGAGCGTCGAACTCGGTGTCTTCAAAAAAGTCGAGGGAGCGCTCGATAATTCCCAGCGATTCGCTGAGAAACACCCGGTTGCCCTGATAGAGATAGTAAGGCCAGGCGCCCTGCGCCCAGATAATGGCATCCCAGTATTGTCCGCCGATGCGCCATCCTCCCCGTTCTTCATCCAGCATCAGCACCGCGCGCAGCGAATCGTAGGACACATCAGGCAGGAAGAGGCCGGCGGCGTGCCAGGTATTCACGGAGTTGTCGCGCGTCCACAGGGTCGGGTAAGAAAGGCCCGCGGTCAGGCAGAGTTTTTCCTCCTCCAGTTGACCATCCTTAAACGGATACAGGTTGGATAACATGTCGCTCATGGCGACGCGGAAGGCCATGTTCAGGTGCGGGTGACTGCTGTGAAGGGAGGGAAACTGTTCTATTTTCATGAATGTTTGGATAGAGGTCGGCCTGCCAGCGTTACCGCAGTTGCGAATACTATAGCACCATGGGCTTACTGGGGTTGCTGCTTTCGCGTTTCGACCTTCCTGGCACGTTCAATGTCGACGACGGACAGGTTACCCTCGACCCAGCCATCATCGAGTGGATCATCAACACGGGCCTTGAGATCCCGGAATAGTCTGCGCAGGTCCATCGCGCCACCGATGGTGAACCATACTGTGGAGATCAGGCCGATCCCAATGGCGACGACAAGATTGGTGATTAGAAAAAAGTGCGCCCACCATTCCAGGGGCCACGGCGAAATGACATTCCAGATAATCACCACAATGAAGGTTAGAAAAAATTGATACCCGAAGGCGTAGCCGAAGACGGACCAGGATATAATACGGTCGAACTTGCTGTGTTCCGGGCCAATACCGGTGAAGAAATTCAGGAATCCCTTAAATGACTTCGGTCCAGCATTCTTTGTCTGGTGTTCGCCCTCAATAGCATATTCCCCGCGGTGCAGCATCCGGTCCAGATTGAATGGACCCTCCTTGCTTAACTTGGATACAATGACATAGGCGGCGATACTCCCGAGCATGGTGAAGAAATAGATCTCAAAGGAGTTGATGGGGAATTTCACCGCGTCCATCTGCCATTTAATGTAGGGGGAAAATGGTGACGAGACAGCGCGAAGAAATCTGTCCATGGGTTCAACGGCATTGATGGATTCGAGAAAGGGGTAGAGGATGCCGGCCCAGGATCGTTGAAGGACAATGGCCAGGATGGAGACCCCGGAACCAAAACCGAGGGACGCCCATGCGCCGGAAGTTGTTCCAAAGCGGCTGTACAGGCCGAAAATCATAACAGGACCGGATCCTCCAAGCCAAATGGCACCGACGATAATAAGGAACAAGTTCAGGTAATCCATTTGGCTGACAAAGAGCGAGAAAGTGAAGAATAAAGCTCCGATTCCCAACGCCGAGTAGCGCAGCCATGCGAGGTGCTGTTGCGGATCAAAGGGTTTACCGCGCAATGGCATGATAACATCCTGGAGGATGGTAGATGATGCGTTGAAAATGCGGGTGGTGTCGGTCGAGAGCATAAGCATGATCATGAGTAGGCAAAACAAGCCCATCAGAACAGGACCAAACATTCTCTTCAGGGTCATGGGCGCCATCGTCTGGAAGTAGATCGTGCGCACTTCCTGAAAGATGGCGTTGTTGTTCACCCCGTCGGCATTGAGTGCCTCCTGTACCTGATTGAGGTAAACGGTGTCGAGGTTATCTTTTCGGGAGAGGGGAGGGTCCTCGCCGATTTGATGCACAATCTCCGGAATGGCCTCGACGGTCTGCATGACGCGGTCGCGCAGGGCGGTATCCGGGATAACCTCCTCCGTGACTTTGCCAAGCATGGCGATACGGGAGTCTTTGGCTTCCGCGGAGAAGTTTTGGTGGGTGAGGAATGTGATGATGGCAACGACCAGCAACGTCAGCATGACATAGCTGAAACCGTTGCGCCATGTTCCGAGAATACCCGCCATCTTCTGTTCATGGGGTGTGCGTCCGGATGTGCTGATATCATTGCCGATCCACGCGGCACGATTCAAAATGTTGCCAAAGACCCCGACAAAAATCGCGAACAAGTTAAAATCCCGCAATTGATTGATATCGAAGGGATTGAGGAAACTTTCACCGGGCACGCGGTCCATCATGACCGGGGCAATTTCCATACTCCATGAAAATTCGGTGAGAACGTAGACGGCGAAAATGACAAAGATCGGGTAACTCATCAGGCCTTGGAAACAATCGGTGATGAGCAGAGAAACGCGGCCACCCGACCAGATGACCAGCAGGGCGAGGGCAATGATCGCAAACAGGACGATGGCATACATCGGAATCGTGAAACCAAAGATATCGAGGGTGTGCGGCCAGCCGAGAAGGTAGATGAAAAAGCGTGCAGCCACCGCCGGTCCAATCGCATTGTACATCATATCGGTTATGGAGCGAATCGTGGCCGCAAAAATGCGCAGATTGCGGCTGTAGCGGATTTCGAGGAACTGGCCTGCAGACAAGCAGCGGGTCTCACGGAAGCGGTAAACGCAGTATCCGGTGAGGGCCATGATCATCATGATGGGCAGGGTGATGCCGCCCCAGAAGCCGAGTGCAAAGCCGACCTGATAGCGCTCCTCGACCAAGCCAATGAACAGCACAATTCCGAGGGCTGCCTGGAGGTCACCCACGCAGAGAACATAGCGCCCGGCAACTCGCCCGGCAGCGAGGAAATCGACGACACCGCGCACATATTTCTTCGCATAGATTGCCAGGCCGAGAATGGAAACCAGCGGTATGAGGACAATGCACCAGGATATGAAAGTCATAAGGGTTGCATTTGGGTGGATTTTTACCTCAAAGACCCAAGGTGGGTACGGAGTCTATGCTCTATTGCCAATGGTCCACCGTGTCTGGCAGGCGGGATATTGGTCATGAATCGCCATCCGACGGTTCCGGGCCTTCTCAAGCGTATCCTTGTACTCTGGACGATCCGCGACGTTAATCCGCTCATCGGGATCGGCCTTCAGATCGTAGAGCCGGTCCCCTTCGGCACCGCTCCACGGCAACTGGCGGATATATTTGAAATCCTCTGACTCGATCATCTCCCAGAGATGGTAGGATTCCGAAAAGACGAAGTCCCGGTGTGTCGACCGTTGACCCGCAATCACAGGAAGGAGCGATTGGGCGGGGATCGATGCCTGGGCGGCTGGCCATGCGCGGGCCAGTGCCTCCACGGGATCCAGACCCGCCGCATCGAGAATTGTGCCGGTGATGTCGATGTTCTCAACCAGGCAGTTGTGCACTTTCTGCCCGGATTGCCATGGAACGCGAATGTACAGCGGGATCCGTGATGCCTGCCAGAAAGGGGATGCTTTCTGGGACAGGCCATGGTCGCCCATCATTTCCCCGTGATCGCTGCTGAAAAGGATGACCGTGTTCTCCAGCAAGCCCTCTTTATCCAGATATTTTCTGAGCCTGCCAACCTGCTGGTCAATTTCATGGATCATGGCCTTGTAGGCGCGACGCTTCCGGTATTGGACCTGCTTCCGGGCGGGCGAAAGGGGTGCCTCATTGGGAATGAAGTCATCTGTCTCCTCCATCGGAAATTGCGCCAGGGTCTCGGCCGGCGGATCATAGGGCGGATGAGGTCCACAAAAGGAAATTTTGCTGAAGAATGGTCGGTCCCGCGGCCGCCTGTCCAAATATTCAAGGGCCTTGTCGCCGATGACACGGTCTACATAAAGGTCCGGGTCAAACCGGAAGGCACTGCAATCAACATCCTCCATTTCCGCGTCCGAGCAATTGGGACCACGGGCCTCAACGTCATCCCGGTAGGCTTCGAGAATGCCGGCGCCCTCCAGCATGGCGGCGTAATCACAATAATTCCGGGTCAGCTGGGATTTGCCACAGACCTGCCATACCTCATCAAAGCCCCATTCGTGGAACTGGGGGCGCAATTCCTGGAGATTGTGGCCCCCTCCGCGCGCGGTATCCCAGTCCCATGCCTGCAGAAAGTGGAACTTGCCCACCCCGATCGTATGGTAACCGGCCCGTTGCAACGCCTGGGGAAAGGTGGGGATATCCCGGGACAAATCCCCCGACATGGCCACCGTGCCAATCTGCCGGGTATACCGGCCGGTGAGCATGGCGGTGCGCGCGGGCATACAGACCGGATTCACCGCTGTGCAGCGACTGAAGACATGCTGGCCACACAATGCATCTATATTCGGGGTAAGGCTCTTCTTCTTATGATACAATCCCATGTAATCCTGCCGTAATTGATCGGTCAGGATTAATATGATGTTCGGGGAAGGAGGCGCATCACCCATTTTTCGATTTTCATCGCTTTTCCAGAAAATGGGGATTTCGCAATTGCTTAGCGCGTTAACACTTACCAGGCGGTATGCCCGAGAAATCCGGCAAGGGGATCCGGTGGCCCACGGCGCTTCAGGGTCTTGCCCTCGGTCCACTGCATGTCGACCAAGCTGGTGATGGGAAATTCCGGTATGCCGAATACGTTCTGCTGAAGCTGACTATCGAGCATCTTGACAACCTGATGGCCAATCTCGACTGAGGATAAGCGGTACCCCGTCTGTTTATCCTTGGCGGCAATCGGGCCTTGAGTGACGATGCTGAAATCATCCGGAATATGGTATCCCAGCCTTTCGATGGTGTCGCACAAGGTTGGATCATGGGTGATGATGGCGTCCGGCCTGTTGGATTGCAGCCACTTGGACAGAATTTCATCATTTCCATCCATGCTTTCGGGGAGCTTCAGTAATGGAATCCGCCGACTTTCAGGCAGTTTCTGCTGGAACCAGATGTAAACTGTATCCGTGATAAAGGTTAAGCGGGCGTCATGGAGTTCATGCCAGACTGCCCCGATTCGTTTGTGTCCGGTTTCAAGGAGCTTCTGCAGGCAATTGAAGATGGCCTGGCGCTGGTTACCGACAACCCGGTTAAAACGTGGTTCCAGCAAACTGTATCCAATGGTCACCACGGAAAAGGCTTCCCAGTTGAAATTGAGGATTTTCCCGAAATCACTGATCGGCGGGATGATGATTCCCTGGATGCCCCGGCTCTCCAGGATTTGGCTCATGCGCCTCTGGGGCATGGAGGCTTCGTCCAGCCAGAAGGGTTCAATCTGATACCCGAGCTCCATTCCCTGTTCCAGCATTCCCTTCAGCAGTATTTCATGGTACGGGCTGATTGTGCCCAGTTCCTTGATGGGGTTTGCATTCAGCAGGGCCACGGTTGTCATTTCACCCACCGGCTTGCTGGAGCGTATCCGCCTCATCAATTTGGAAATGCTGGGGTCCCGAAAGTACCCCATTTCTTCGGCTGTTTTGCGGACAAGTTCCCGCGTCTTGGCTGAAACCCGAGGGTGTTGCCGCAAGGCCATTGAGACGGTGGCGTTGGAAAGGCCAAGTTCCTTGGCAATCGTGCGGGTAGTAGGACGGGGCATGGGGTGGACCGGAATTGAGCGAAGTTGAGCGAAGTTAGCGTGTTAACCTAGCGGTACCCGACTGGCAAGCCCATAGTGGGCTTGCAAGGGGGCAATGGGCGATCGTCAGCTCTCTTGGCGAGGTCCGGATGCGGCCCACAAAGCGGCGTTTCCCCGCAACTGGGACAGTTCCACCGCGGTTGAGAATGACTGGCGTTCGCTGTCCCAGCGGATCCCCGGGTCGAGAATGACGCCATGCCGTTCCATGCCCCTTTGGCGGATCATTTCGAGCGTGTGAAGGTCTTCCGGGGAGCGGGGATCATGGACATCCTCCCGGTGGGCCCAGATGGTATCCCTGTACTTAGGGGCCTGGCACCAGATTACATTTCCGTCGTGGAAAAAGAAGCCCTGTTCCAGTCGCTGGTTGGCAATGAGCCCGCCAAAGTCCTCGAAGGCGGGCCGCTGCCCGGTAACGATGACGTTGTACTCGGCGCGGGAACCGGGAGCCGGATGACGGACCCAAGAGTGGCTGATTTCATTATTGATCGCGATGCCGCCTTCCTGGCCGAATGCGAAGCAATTATTCCGAATGGTGTTTTGTCTGCCCCAGTGCTCGTGGAGCGAATGGGAATGGGTCTTCCAGACGAGATTGCGCTCCACGAGCACGCCGGAGGCCCCTTCATCCAGATAGATGCCCCATCCGGCGAATCCGCGGCAGTGAATGTTTTCGATTACATTTCCACGCACGACCGTACCGGGCTGGTAACCCAGCAGGTAAATCCCTCCCATATCCCAGAGATCACCCCGGAGACCGATATCCTTGACATGATTGCCGATGATCAACTGGTCCCTGTTGACACTTTGGTCGAAGGACCAATGCCAGCCCACGGAGATGCCCGTGTAGGTCAGGTCTTGAATCCGGTTATGCAGGATCCGGGTCCAGGCGACGTGGGTGGCGAGGATGCCGCAAGCCTGGTGGAAAACATGGCCACCCCCCGCGATCTCACAGTCGGCGATCGTGTTTCCCCGGTTGTGCTTGTGGGCTTCCTGCAGGCAGGGTGAGCCATCCAGATAAACACCCCCGGCCCCCATGTTGCGGAAGCGGCAGCCCTGAATGAGGTTGTTGCGGCTGCCTTCCTCAAGCATGACACCGTAGAAGGAAGGTCCGTCGAACAGGCATTGGTTGAATTGGCTGTTTTCGACCGCCTGGCCATGGATGGTGCCCGGCAGGTAACAGGCACCCTGGACTCCTCCCCCGATGGGGCGTGGGAACTCAGTGGTATCCTCGGCGTGGGGCAGTACCGGCCGGGTGGAACGGGGAGGCATGTCGGACTGGGGTTCCCAACGGGAGATGCCCGGGCCGCACATAGTCCAGTCGGCATGACGGAAGGTGATTCCCTTGAAGGTCACATTCCGGACATACGCGTGCTTGTCAGCATCACCAACCAATCGCAACCACTGGGTCGTCACGGGAATATCGACCCTGAAAGACTCCGTATCTGCGCCATGGGGAGGGATCACGTAGAGCGTCCCGGACTGGCGATCCAGGTACCATTCCCCGGGTTCGCTGAGAAATCGCAGATCATTCTCGAGGGAATAGGCGGTCGGAATGGTGGTAAAGTGCGGATTGATTGCGGTTTTCGAAGTCAGCGAGACGAGACCGCATTCCATGTCGATGGATTCCACATCCTGGCGCTCATGCACCCAGCAATGCTGGATATTTACCTGCACATCCGGCCCCGGGTTCCATTGCCCGGGTAGATCCTCCAGCTTGGCAAAGAATGCGTTCTGGCCCTGGAAAATATCCACCTCATCATAGCGGTGGGCAAAGCGATCCATACTGATCAATCCCTGCTTGGGCCAGCGGGCCCGCGGTAAACGATCTCCATTCAGAAAAAGTGTATTGAAAGGTCCATGGTAGCTCATCAGCCCGCTCACGTCTTTTTTCATGGCCTCTGGACCGTGGGGAAGGCGCGTTTTCGTGAACCCCTCCGCTTCAATGGAACCCCGGATCTCAGCGGTGCCGGATTCCATAGCCTCGAAGGTGATGTCTGAATCCTGCGGGTAAATCTTGATGGGCCGGTGAATGGAATAACGGCCAGGCAGCATGATAATGCGCGCTGTCCCATGCAGCAGCCCTTCGCTGCGCAACTGGCGCACCCGCATGATGGCGCCAAAGGGGGTTTTCAACGGTCCGTCCAGTGGGCTTGCCAGGTCCATGGTCAATCCAGAGTGACTGTCATTGCCATCGGGGGAAAGATGCAGGGTCGGATTCATGCGTCGGTTGTCCAGGAACGACCGTCAACCGCAATGCCGATTCATGTTAACGCGCTAAACTAATTGAAAAGTGCGAGTTGAGGGGAACTTGAATTGGTTATGATGAACTAAGGTTAGCATGAAGTTCCCCCATTTACCCTTTTTCATGGTGATCCTGGCAGGATCGTTGTTAAACGCGCAGCGGGCGTATGTTCCGCAGTACAACAAGCCGCTCGACCCGGGGTTGGTGACCGGGGCTTCCATCAACGAAGCGGAAGCGACGCTGACGGTGTATGTGAACAGCGGTCACCCTGCGGCGGCTGACACGAATGCGGGACTGGATCGGGAGTTGCCGTTGTTGACGATCGACAGAGGGATTGATGTGGCGCTTGAGCAGATGGAGGCGGCCGACACGGGTGTGAGAGTCTGGATTGCGAACGGCACCTATGCCACGCGTGAATACAATTTCACGGAATTCAGGACAAATCAGGTACGGCGCGGACTGACAACGCGGCAAGAGGAGCATGTTCTCATTATTGAAGGTGAGACTCGCGGTGGCGTGATCATAGATGGAACTGAGAAGATTCCGCAAGAGTCCATCGAGGACTTGGGCGATGGATTGTATGGCTTTAGCTGGACACGCAATTGGGGATATTCACGGGAACTGATGAGGCGATCCCCCGGGGACGAAACGGATCCCGCCGTCTATGGTGGTGAACTTGCGCACCGGCTGGAGACCCTCTGGATTAATGGGCAACGCCTGGATCCGGTGATCCTCGAACCCCATGACCTGCAGCCGACCACCTTTGCAAAATGGGTGCGGATACCGGATGCCTACCTTGGTCGCGAGGCGATCTCGGAAGCCGGGACCTTCGGGGTATCGGAGTTGGAGGAGGACATGATTTTTTTCCGGCTTCCGGATGGCGTGGACTTAAGTTCAGCGGACATCCGAATCGGGGTGGGCATGTCGTTTCTGGAAATTCAGGGAAAGTCGAACATTGTCATCCGCAATCTGGTCCTGCGCGGATTGACGCAGCCGTGGTCCAATCCGCGCGGAGCGATCACACTGCTTGGTTTTAGTGAGCTCAACCGGATATCGAATGTTTTGATCGAGGATGTGGAAATCTATGACCAGTCGACATCCGAGGCGATCTGGGTTGCCCTTGCCGACAACGTGACGCTGAGGCGGATCATCGTGCGTGGCGGGGGCGGTAACGGGATCAGTGGCGGCGGGAACGTTAATGTGATCTTTGAAGACCTTGATTTCTCGGAAAACAACTGGCGCACCCTGATGGGCGGGATCGAACGCTGGATCGTGGCGGGATTGAAATTCCTGGTTGTTGAAGACCTGTTTCTGGATCGGTTCGTGGCATATGGAAACCAGGCATCGGGCTTCTGGCTGGATACGGATATTGAGAATGCGGTCGTCAACGAGTTGTATGCGGTGGACAACTACATGTTCGGCTTTTACAACGAGAAGAACTACGGTGAGGTTCTTGCGGAGAATGGGGTGTGGATGAACAACCGGCGCTATGGCCTGCACCAGGCGGAGACCGGGAACACCATCCTCCGCAATAATATTGCGATCGGGAACGGGGAATCCCCGATTGGATTCCGGGTACGGGACTTCTGGACTACCGATCCGTCTGTGACGGACCAGAAGATCACACAGGATATCGTGCTGGAAGGCAACATGCTCATCTCCACCGGTTTCCAGCCAATCTTCGCCTACGAAGGAGCGGCCCGATCCTTCTACACCAATAGTTTCATCCCCACATTTTCGGGAAGTAACAACTTGTATTGGTCCCCATCTTTTAACCCAAATGTATTCCTGACCACCCGCAACACGGACTTTACCGGCTGGCTGGAAGACATCCCGGATGGCGAGGACGCGGGATCGGTCTTTGAGGATCCGGGCATTGACGTGGACGGCGACGGCCTGACGCATTTCTTCCTGTTTGAAAACACGGGCGCGGAATCGCTCGTGGCCCTTGAAGCGGTGGAGGCCGTGAACGCCTTCCAGTGGGACATGGATCACGCGCGGCCGGTTATGGATATGCCTTACGGGTGGCGTTCAGATGCCGCGATTGAAGCGCATTTTCTCCTGCAGGCCGT
Organism: Oceanipulchritudo sp.; assembly: GCA_049975345.1. Lineage (GTDB taxonomy): Bacteria > Verrucomicrobiota > Verrucomicrobiia > Opitutales > Oceanipulchritudinaceae > Oceanipulchritudo. The sequence goes on from JBNGDP010000036.1 coordinate 20,657, forward strand.
GGATTCGGGAACCTATACCCTTGTCTTGAACAGCAATTTTGATTCCGCCGTCTACTTGAGTTTGGACGAAACGCTCAGCGGGGTTTCCCCGAATGCCCTTGTCCTTTCCGGCGCCGCGACCGCGTTTCGCGACTGGGGGGATGCCGGGAACGGAACGGCTGAAGTCCAGTTGGAGGCGGGCCGGTTCTATCATGTGGTCGTCCGCGGTGCCGTTCCGGTGATGACGGAGCTGCCTTTCCTTTCGCTGGGCTGGAATGCTCCCTGGATGGAACCGGGAGAGATCCAGCCATTGGCGGCCCCTTACATCCGGTCGGCAATCCAGTTGCCCATGGCGGATACCGGCGTCCTCGCGTCAGCGATCCGCTATGCCAATGACGCCCGTTATCTGGACGGACTCGGCTTTTTCTGGAACCTTGGGGACGGGTGGCGTTATCATGCTGTTCATCAAGTCCTGTATATCCCAGATGGTCAGTCCCTGCCGGAATTCTGGGGTTATTCCCAGACCCTTGGCTGGACCTACTTTAACCAGATTGTCGGGGAGCAATGGCTGTATTCCAATGACCTCGGCAGTTGGATTTATTCTCCAGGTTTTCCCGGGCCGGTGACCTATTATTATGTTTATTCAGGTCCGCGCGCAGGGTGGATCACCCTGCCCTGATTTTAACGCGGTAACTTGTCTCGATTTTGCCAACGCGTAAACTGCCCGGATATTAAAGAATCCTGAGATGTTACAGACAAAACGACTTATATTCCTGCCCCTGATGCTGACGGTAGTCTGTGGCACGAGCGCATGGGGGCAAAGCGACCCTGTTCAGAACGAACCGGTATTCGAGTTGTCGGCCTTTGAGGTCAATACATCGGAAGATCAGGGCTACATTGCGAGCAACGCGGTGAGTGCCTACCGGGTGAACCTGCCGATCCAGGAGGTGCCTCTGCAGATTTCGGTGGTGACCCGCGAATTTCTGGATGACATCAAGGCGGTCAACCTCGAGGAGGCGCTCGGATATACCGTCGGGGTGTCTCGCGGCATTGAGGAAAACTTTGACGGAGTCTTTTCGATTCGTGGATTGCAGGCGGCCTTTCCCAAACGGAACGGTTTCCGGCGGTATTACACCGTTGACATGACCAACGTGGAGCGCGTGGAAGTGGTGAAGGGGCCGGCCTCGGCCTTGTTTGGCGAAGCGCAACCCGGAGGGATTGTGAATTATGTCACCAAAGCCCCCCTGCCGGAGCCGAGGTATGAAGCGACCTTTACCCTGGGCTCCTATGACTATTACAGGGGCCAGATCAATCTCACGGGACCGCTCAACAAAGGGAAAAATCTTTTGTATAGACTGGATGCGTCCTACCTTGACCGGGATGATTACCGCGACTGGTCGTATGAAAAGCGCACGGTGATTGCCCCCATGCTCGAATGGCGGCCCACCAAGAAAACCAAACTCAAGTTCGATATTGAGTACGTTGACCGGGATTGGCTGCCGCCCTCGCTGGCACCGCTGGTTAACCTCGAAGGGATCGCTTATGTGGAGTCCCTTGAGGCGCTTGCCAACAGCGACGATCCAAAGGCCGGGCAGGCGCGGTTTTTTCTGGATACATTTTTGTACCCACAGGAACCACGACCAGTCCCGGGTGAGGTCGATACGCTGTTGAGTTTTGCCAGCGCCTTTGGCATGCCTCTTCCACAAAACAGGCAGGACCTGTACTTTTATCGTTCGATCCACCCGGACATTCCGCGTACCTGGAGTTCAACGGGACCTTTCGCCTCCCACGACTTCGAAAGCTACTCCTACACCCTTGAGGGCAATCACCAGTTTTCCAACGGTTGGTCAGTTCGATTCGTTTCCTCCAAAGCAGACATCAAGCAAGGGTACTTTCGTTCACGGCCGAACCGGACGCGTTTGTGGGGAGACGGGTTTTACCGCGGGCAGCGGGATTTCACCAGCGAGAACAATGTGTTCAACATCCAGGCGGACCTTTTGATCCCGGTTGATCTGGGCTGGTCGCGGCACAATCTGATCGTGGGTGGGGAGCTCTTTACCGACGAATTCGAGGGGTGGACGTTTACCGACGCCGATGCAATTGCCGGAAATTTCTTTCTGCAGCGTTATTTCGAGGATTCACCGTTCAATCCAAACAGGCGTGGAGGCAGTGGTTTCGGCATGGATGGGTACATTATTGAACCGACCTATGGCGTGGCAGGCTTGCAGCAACCGCCCAACAACGATACCCGGCAGGAACGGGAAACCCGCAGCGTCTATATTTCGGATCAGATCTCGATGTTCAATGAGCGCCTGAAGATATTGGCAGGTCTTCGCTATGATGACCTGCAGCAGGAAATTTTCGATATCCAAGTTGTGCCGGAAATGCAGGTGGTGGACGGCGCTCTTCGAAGCAGCACGCCCGTGTCCAAGTGGTCCCCGCAAATTGGGGCCAATTACGAGATCCTGGCCGGGGTCTACCTTTACGCCAACTATTCGGAGAGCTTTTCCGCCGGCCTTGGAGAATACACCCCTCCCAACAGTCCGCCGCTTACCCGCCCTCCGGAGCTGGGCGAGGGCCGGGAGTTCGGGATTAAATATTCGCTTATGGACGGGAAACTGTCCGGAACCCTGGCCTGGTTCGACATTTCCAAAAGTAACGTGATTGTCCAAATCGACAACGATACCCAGGCGCTGGTCGACGACTCCAGTGAAGGATTTGAGTTGGATTTTGCCTGGCAGGTCCTTGAGAACTTCCAGGTGATTGGCGGATATGCCTACATTGATTCCCTGCGCGATGTCTCGGAAGACCTGATCCCCTCCCTTGCTATTCTTGATAACGAGACGCGGATTCCGGGAGTGCCCAACCATCAGGCATCATTATGGGGAAAATATAATTTCAATAACGGGCCCCTGGATGGATTTTCCATTGGGTCGGGTGTTCAGTGGATGTCCGACTTCCGGGGTGGTCAGATTGCCCCGGACCTTTTGACACTTGATGGATTCACCAAGGTGGACCTGCTGCTCAGTTACGCGTTTGACTGGAAAGGCAGCCAACTGCAGATCGACCTGTTCGTGGACAACCTGCTCGATGAGGACATTTATTACGCAGGTCCCGTTCCCGCAATGCCGACCAATTATAAAATCACCGTCACTTTGGATTTCTAAACAACCGTTGCCCTGAATGTAATTACAAAATAATACACAAATTATGAAAAAGCACGCTGTTCTTCCCATCCTTGTAACCTTGGCATTTCCTTTTTTACAAAGCTCCGGCCTTGAAGTCCAGGTGGACCGCATGGACGACAGCGGTTTGCCGTGGGGCTACACGGACGTCTCTGATTTTGGCGTGGATGAAGATCCCAACCGCCTGGCGCGTCAGAATTCACTGGTCTGGGACCATGCCCGTTCCCTGCAATTGTCTGAGGCTCCCTACGTTGATTACATGGTGGCCAGCAACGCAGGCGGTGTATCCGGTACTGCACCGGCCGGAATTCTTGCCGAAAAGCAGAATGGGCCGTATCTGGATGCGAGCAAATCCACCGTTTTCTCATTGCTCGGCGGATCCAATGGGGGAATTGTTCCGGACTTTGAAAATCGTTCGAATGCAGACCGCTACAGCTCGGGGGAAATGCCGGTGGGGGCGGAGAAGTTCTCCGCTTTTGCCAGCTGGACCGATGGCTTTCCGCTACCATCGTTGACAAGTTGGTGGGGTGTCAGTTGGGGAGGAGGTTTTCCGATCGGATCAGACGACTATACCGTTGAAATGGAAGTGCGTGTTGATCTTGCCAGTGACGGACCGGTAAACGTCGCGCATTTGTTCAATGACGGTTGGTATTACAGTTCAGATCTGGGCGGCGAATACAGTCCTCCCGGCTGGGCGTACACGCCCCATCCAACCCTTGAAGGGCACGAGTTTACAGTCACCCACCATGCGGCGGACGGCACGGTTGTGGATGAAGTTGCCCTTGTCCTCCCCAGTGGGGGAGGGTCCAACATTCTCGGAGTGGCCAATGACTACGCAGCCCAGTTCGGGGTTGCCCCTTCCAGTTCCAACGTTCGTGCCGACGGTAAATACTATTTGATCAATTCCCATGCCCAGTTTTATACCGCCACCATCACCGCCACCCGCCAGGCGGAGGGCGATTATCTTATCTTGCACCACCGGGCCGGCAACATCGGCTACCGAATGACGTTGGTGACCCTTGGCGATCACCGGCCATGGGATAGCGGACAAGCCTTCAGCCTGACTCCGGGGGTTTACAATAGTAATCCATTGCTTGGGAACACCTACGGGTACTCTGCGGAATGGGGCTATTCAGCGGCTCTCGGGACGGTCTACGTATCGCTGTTCCCGGATGCGGTTTATTCTCCCGATCTCGGTTGGCTGATAGCTCCCTATGGAGAGGCGGACTCGGGCATTTTCTTCTTCCGGGTTGATACAAGTGACTGGATCTGGACTCTCAGCGGATTGAAGGGGAAAGTCTACGACTTTGCCTCCGATATCTGGCTACCCGGTTCCTGAATCTTTGATATTTAGATGAAGATGCAGTCGCAGCGCCTGGCCGCCTTTGCCCTGTTGGGGTTCGCGGCAATCACCGCACCTGCTTCCGAATGGGTGCGCAACACCTTTCCCGGCCCCGGGCACGCCACCAACGAGGGCCCGTGGGGACCCGGACAGGGAAGCGACCGCACCGAATGGATATCCTTCTTCCAGGTCCACCCGGCCAATCCGGCTTTCATGCTGCAGGGGACCGACCTCGGGAGGCTTGTCTATACGAACGCGGCCTTGGGCGGAACCGAATTCATCGCGGCGGAAGTACCAGTGCGGCACACCTCCACCTGCGCCTTCGACCCGCATGACGGACAGACCGCCTATGTTTTGTTTTACGAACAGTTTCTTGCTGGAAAAGCCGGCTGGTGGAAAACGGTTGACGAGGGGGAAACGTGGTATCAAATTTTGGATACACCGGCCGGCAGGGGGTTGCTTAATCTGCTTGAGGTGAACCCCGACCCGGCCCGGGATAACCAAGTCTACATCGGGACACTTGACAACGGGCTTTACCGGTCCCTCGATGGCGGTGAAACCTTTACGCCCTGGTTGCTTGCCGGCGGCGTTGTTCAGCAAATCGCCATCGAGCCTGGAGGGGATTTTCTGTACGCCATTCTCGACGCTGGCAGTAACGAGCTTTACCGGGTGGACCTTGTCACCGGCAACGCGACGCTGGTTTACACGGGCGACATCCGCTTTATCGACCCGCACCCAAGTTCGGACAACATCGGCCTGGCCGTAATCGGGGATTCGCTTTACCCCTACACCGTGTCCGGGGGGCTTTGGAATACTGGCGGCAGCTTTGTTACAAAGGCTGCCATGAAGACAGCTCGTTACAATCCGGCCAATGCGGACCATATCGTCATGGTGGCCGAAGGCGGCTTTACCGGCTTTTTCCAGTGGTCGATTGACGGTGGAACCTCCTGGAACCAGTGGGCCACAAGCGGAGGCGAGACCACTGCCTTTATGGACTATGGCCCGCACAACCATGCTGGAGCACCGAATTATCATTACCCGGAAGGCTTCCCACCCAACAGCATCCGGGGCCAACTCATCTACGACTTCATTCCTGGTGATCCGGATGCGGTGGTCCTCTGGGAAACGGGTTGGTACAAGGGCCCCATGCGCTCGGATGATTACGGCGCCAATTTCCGGCTTTTCGCACATGGTGGCAATTTCAAGAACGGCAGCCAGATCAGCATCGGCTCGACCGACAAGGTAATTGTGGTCGGCGGGATCGAGGCTGGAGTCACAATGAGTTCCGACGGCGGGGAGACATGGCGCAGTTACCATAAATTCAATGTGCCCTCTTTCCCACAGAATCAGGGAACGATAGATTACTGGCGCTACCGCAGCACATGGGGCGTCGGGATTGACCCAACCAACGACAATGTGGTACTCGCCACGGTCGGATGGGATCCCGTGCGCATCATGCGCACGGAGGATTTTGGAGCGACATGGACCGAGGTCGGACGAATTGACATCGCTACCATTCCAGAATTCACCGAAGCCTCCCTTGAAGTGGAATGGGACCGCACGGACCCAAGCCGGGTCTACATCCACAACATCCGCAATTCCAACGGCGGCACCAGCTTCACCGACAGTAATGGGAGTTTGACTACCGGAAATACGCTCTTGGCACATCCCGTCACGACAATTTCCACTTCCAACGGCAGCATCGTCCTGTCCAAGGAGGGTGGGCGTGATTGGTTTCTTTCACTCGATGCCGGGGCCAGTTGGACGGAACTTCCGGAGCCGCCGAACGCCTCCGATGGAGCCACGGTCGCGGTTACTCCAAACGCCCACTTTGGGGCGGTGATTGATCCAAACCCGCTCAAGGACCCGACCTTGAGCAGTTTTCGGCGCATCCGCATCCTCAACGGTGGAGAAGGGGGCATGTGGCAGTTCAGCGCCTCGAACACCAGCGGGTCCTCAGGTTCATGGATCCCGCTTTCCGGTTCGGCCCCGAATGACCAGCCGCATGCCGCTACCAACTGGTTGGTGGCGGCGGCTGTCGATCCCCGCGCCGGTGAACATGGGACGATTTACGGTGTGCCAGGCTATTGCGGTGGAACCACCCGCGGCGACCTTGGCTACCGGCAGGTGTACCGTTCCACCGACGGCGGAACAACCTGGAGCGACCTGTACGGCAATGGCCAGCAGGGCGAACTGCCCGATTATGTGTCGGTGGGTCCCTATCTCGTGAGCCACAACACGGGTGCACTCTACCTCTACGACCCGACCGGATTGTATCGATATTCTGAAGACAGCGCCCAGGTATTCCGCCTTGCCGTGAATGGCGGATCCGGCGACGGGCTCTATACGCCCGGAAGCAGCGCCTCCATTGCCGCGGTTGCCCCATCGGGAAAGACCTTTTCGCATTGGGAGGGGGACTGGCCCTTGCTGGTCAATCCATTCGACCCGACCGCCAGCCTGACCACGATCGCCGCCCACACTTCCTTGACGGTTGTCTTCAATGACATCGGGGGCGTGCCCGGCTTTGCCGATTGGTTTGACACGGAATACCCATCCACGCCCATCGGCTTGCGCGGATGGCTGGACGATCCGGACCTGGACGGCAAGGTGAACGGGGTGGAGTACTTTACCGGTACCTCGCCGATCGACGGCGGCTCGGTGCGCAATCCGGTGGCCTCGGTCGAGTCGATCCCGGGCGGCTGGCGTGTTGTCATGCACCGGCGCCTTGGCGTCCAGGGCGCCATCCCGCTGGTTGAGACCGGGACCAATCTGAGTAGTTGGAATCCCGCGACACCTGCCTCCATCTCCTTCTCGGAAAGTGCCGGTATCCAGGAGATCAGCCTGGAGATCGATTCAACGGATCCTTCATTCTTCAGCCGGGCCGCGATCAGCAGCGAGTAGAGATGTGAGCCTGCCCCAAAAGCAGAGAGACTCATCGACTGCGAATCCCTTGGTAATGGAAATGGGCGCACTGCGCGCGCGTTGATTTCGGCCTAACGAAGGAAGCCGAACAATGGAATGCAATACATTATTTTTATCTGTTTTAATGGAATGCGTTTCTGGATGATTCGAATGTGGTATGCAAGCCGAGGCACCATCAGTCCGGAGTGGGCGGCAAGTCCAGCTCCGGCAGGGTCGAATAGCCGATGGCCATCATCCCGTCCCTCAGGGGAAAGGATTTCTCGCCCGGGTAGACCAGATAAACCCGTTCCAGGCCGAGGTCGGAACGGGCGATGGTCATGGAATGGGTTACGCGCGGACGCTCCGTCGCCTTGAACTCGAAGCCATAGAGTTTCCCACCACGGCGCACCACCAGATCCATTTCCGCCCCGGCATGCGTCGCCCAAAAGTACATTTCCTCCTCGCGCAGGTTCAGGACCGCCGCGACTTGTTCCAGGGCGAATCCTTCCCATGATGCGCCATAGCGTGGGTTTCCCTGCAGGCTGGCGATGTCGTCGATTTGCAGTAGGGTGTGCAGGATCCCGGAATCGCGAATGAACACCTTTGGGGCCTTGACCAGGCGTTTGCCGAGGTTGGGCAGCCATGGTGGCAATTGTCGAAGCACCAGCGCATCCGTCAGGATGTCGAGATAGGAGCGGGCCGTTGAATGGCTGATATCCATTGAGGCGGCGATGGCTGAGCTGTTCCAGGTTTGTCCATGGTAATGGGCGACCATTAACCAGAAGCGTCTCAGGCGCGCCGATTCGATCCGCACGCCCAGGCCCGGCAGGTCCCTCTCGATGAAGGATCTTGTGAACGCCTTGCGCCAGCGGACGCTGGCCGCTTCGGAGGCAGAGAGGTACGATTCCGGAAAACCGCCCCGCAGCCAGAGCCGGTCGCGCTCACCGGTTCCCGTCTCGTCACAAGTGAATCCCCCCATGGTGATGAATTCGATCCGCCCCGCCAAGCTCTCCGAAGCCCCCCGTACGAGCTCGGGTGAAGCGCTGCCCAGAATCAGAAACCGCGCCGGTGTTCCCTCGCGGTCCGCCAGAACCCGCAGAATTGGAAACAATTCCGGCTTCCGCTGGAATTCATCAATGATCACCAGTCCCCTTAACCCGCCCAGGACATCCAGCGGGTTCTGCAACCGTGCCTCATCCGTCGGATCCTCCAGATCGAAATAGTTCCCTGACGGTACCTCCAGGCTTCGCGCCAGCGTCGTTTTCCCGCATTGCCGCGGACCCAGCAAGCCCGTCACCCGGAATTGTGCAAGGGAGCTCTCCAATTCCTCCATTAGGCGTAATCTGTGCAACATTTATGGAAAATTGCCAATGTTAAACGCAAATTACAAGAAAAAATTCCTCTATGAACGACACATTGGCCAACCGTGCCTGATTACGGTTGCCTATACGGCAAGTGGGACGACTTCCCGATCAATCCGCGGTCCACTTTCCCGCTTGGCCTTGCGGATGTCGTAGTGCGCCTGCAGGCGCAGGAAGTAGCCTTCTGAAAGTCCGAAATACCGCTCCAATCGCAATGCGGTATCGGCGGTAATGCTCCGGTCCTGTTTGACGATGGCGTGGATTCGCGTGGCGGGAACGTGGATGTCTTTGGCCAGTCGGTAGGCGGTGATGCCCATCGGCTTTAAAAATTCCTCATCCAACAATTCTCCCGGGCTGCAAAGGGGGATCTGTTTTGTTGAAGTCTTCATACTTAGTGATAATCGACAATTTCTACTTGGTGGGCTCCGTCTGCCTTCCACTGAAAGCAGACCCTCCATTGTTGGTTGATTCGAATGCTGTACTGGTTTTTCCTCCTTCCGTGCAGGGCTTCCAGTCGATTTGCGGGCGGGATGCGCAAGTCGTCCAAGGTGTCTGCAATCTCCAGCTGCAGGAGTTTTCGATGGGCGACCTGTTGGATGGCGGTGGGCAGCTTGCGGGAAAATTCGCCCTCGAACACCCTGCGTGTCTCCTGGCACCGAAAGCTCTGGATCATCGAACGACTATTCCCGCTTGACGTAATTATGTCAAGCGGAACTATCCCGCAATAAAAGGGAACCGCCCCTGTCATTATATTATACGGGTCTTCGTGGAATAATGCGGAAGAGGAATGCCGGTTGCCGCTTACAAGGACGATCAAAGGCATACTGCAATGGCCGGTCGCTGAAAGGACCGGCCTTCTTCAGCCGGGCGGCGATCAGCAGCGAGTAGCAATCAATATTCAGGCCTGGAGAGGGAACGGACCGCGATCCGTAGGGGCCGGCTT
>JBNGDP010000037.1:0-28561 GCA_049975345.1 Oceanipulchritudo sp.
CCACGAATGCCCGCCTCAATTGCATCAAACCTTGGTGAAACCGGTATTATAGACCCTGAAGCTGGCTTGCCAGCCGAAGCCCCGCGGAACGAAGTGAAGCGGGGCGCAGGCTGGTACCCGGGACAGGGGTCGAACCTGCACACCTTCCGGTACTGGATCCTAAATCCAGCGCGTCTGCCAATTCCGCCACCCGGGCACAAGGGGATGATGGGGGGACTGAAAGGGGAAGGAAAGGCAGCGGGACCCGGGAGGCAACGTTTTTCTGGCTAATGCTGTTGTGCGCGGATGAGGAGGCCGAACCCGAGGGCCTGGGCGACGAGGTTGGGGATCCAGATGAGGATATCGGGGCGCAGGTGGGGAAGTTTCTCGGTCCAGCCGATGATGACGAGGACGAGATAATAGGCCATGGCGATGGCGATGGCGAGGGCGAAGTTGGCATGGGTCTCGGTGCGGCCGACGCGGATGCCGAGGGGGACGGCAAAGACGGCGAGGGAGAAGACGCTGGCGGCCATGGCGAAGCGGCGGCTGATGTGGTAACGGGCGCGCATGCCGTCCTCCCATGCGGCCCTTGCCTCCTCTGGGGGTGGATTGGCGGCGAGGACGGCCTCAGCCCGGGTTTTCTGCCGTACGAGTTCATCCATGCGAAAGCTGGCGAGGCGCCGCGGCTGGTGGGCGGCGCCGAGGAGGTTGGCGATGGGCAGGCGGATGCGGGCGTCGCGGAAGGTGAGGGTCGGCTGGATGCCCTTGAGGTTGTCGGGTTCGCGCGGGTCGCGCAGCTCGGTGAACCCGTCAATGAGGGTGAGGACCAGGGAATCGGTCTCCTCGTCGAAGGTGAAGGTTCCCTCGTCGGCGCGAAGCAGGCGGACGGCCCGTTTCTGTTCATCCAGTTCCCATAGCCAGAACTCCATCATCCGGTCCTCCTTTTTTTCCCCGACATACAGGACGTAGCCGGGGAAGTCGTGAATGAAGGTGCGCGGGACGATGAAGCGGAGGGGATCGTTGCGGACGAGGTCGTTGAGAATCCCCTTGTAGGAGGCGCGGGCCTGCGGGGCGTGGACGGCATTGATATAGACCGCCAGCAGGCTGCCGCAAAGGGAGACGAACAGCACCGGCGCGGCGACCGTGTAGAGGGAAACCCCGGCGGACTTGAGGGCGGTGAGCTCCTGGTTGGCGGACAGCCGGCCCATGGTCATGAGGATGCCGATCAGCACCCCGAGGGGCATGGCGAAGGAGACCGCGTAGGGCACCAGCAGGGCCAGCAGTTCAAAAAACAGCCGCAGGGGAATGGTCCCCTCCGCGAGCAGGCCGAGGATATCCCGCATCGCGTTGCCGGTGATCAGGATGAAGACAAAGACCATGATCCCGGCGAGGCTCGTGACGGCCACGTTCTTGCAGAGATATCGGCTGAGGATGAGCATTCTTCCAACAATCGGGACCGGTCCCGGTCCCGATTTATGGTAAGTTATGAACCGCCTGCGCCATCCGATCAAGCGCGCAATCGAGCATTTCGCGGGGGCAGCCGAAATTCAGGCGAAGGAACCCGGGGGCGCCGAAGAGGGCGCCGTTGCTGAGGCCGACGCCGTGTTCCTCGAAATAGCGGTCCGGGGCATCGAGATGCAGATCCCGCACATCCATCCAGGCAAGGTAAGTGGCCTCCGGGGGGAACATACGGATGCGGGGCATCCGCTCCCGGATGAAGGCATGGGCCCGTTCATAATTCCCCCTGAGGACCCTGAGCAGCTCCTGGCGCCAGGGTTCCCCGTGCCGGTAGGCCGCCTCGCAGCCCACATAGCCCAGGCAGTTGATCTCCGTGATCATCCCGCGCGAGGCCTTCTGGAAGCGCAGTCGCAGGGACCGATCCGGAATGATGATGTAGCTGCAGGAAAGCCCCGGGACATTGTAGGTCTTGCTGGGGGCCATGAGAGTGAGACTGTGGTCCATGGCCCACGGGTCGACGTTCAGGATCGTGTGGTGCCTGGCCTTCTCCCCGATAATCAGGTCGCAGTGGATCTCATCGGAGACAATGATCAGGTCATGCCTCCGGCAGAAGTCGACCACCTGTTTCAATTCCTCGAGGCTCCATGCCCGGCCAACCGGGTTGTGGGGATTGCAGAGGATGAAGAAGCGGGTTCGCTCATGGACCGCCGCCTCCATGGCCGGGAAGTCAAACGTGTAGCGTTCGCCCTCGACCTTGAGCGGCACGGCCAGCAGTTCCTTGTCCTGCCATTCGGGAGCGGTGAGGAACGGCGGATACACGGGGGTGTTGGTCAGGACCGCGTCGCCCGGCTTTTCAAAGGCCCGCGAGGCAGTGTTGAGCGCGGGGACCAGCCCCGGCATCCAGACGATCCATTCCCGTTTGATTTCGAGCCCGTGGGCCCGCTGGAGATAGTCCATGACCGCCTCCTCGACGGAGGGATAGGGAATGGTGTAGCCATAGACCCCGTGCTCGACCCTGCGGGCCAGGGCTTCCCGCACCTCGGGCGGGGAGGGGAAATCCATGTCCGCCACCCACATGGGGAGGATGTCCCGGCCCTTGTAACGGTCCCATTTCAGGCTCCCGGTGTTGGCCCGGTCCGGCACCGTAGTGAAATCAAAACTCGATTGCATGGTGGATTTCTTCAGCTGAGTTTTTGGGAAACGCAAAAGAAATCGGTGAAGCCGTGGAAGGTGATGAAAAGATTGAACCGCTGAGCGCGCAGAGATCGCAGAGGGCATCAATTATACCTTCTTCAAATAGAAATGCATGAATAACAATGTAATCTCTCACGGTGGCACGGAGAACACAGAGAAAGTATTGATCCAGTCTCCGAGCGCTCCGTGGGTCCGTGAGAGATTATTGAGAACTTAGGCGGATTCATTTAGATTTGGTTTTAGAACTTCGCGGACTCGGAGATCTCCGCGGTATTAATTACGACGGGGTGGGTGACAGATCAGTACCGGCAGTCCTTCTGCACGCACTGCATGAACCAGCGCATGCGCCCGACGCCCGTGCCGGCGGCGAGGGAACCGGCGGTGGCGACGGTCAATCCCCCACCCTGGCCGGCCTTCTCAAAATCGGAGCGCACCCACCGGCGGATTTTGTCCGGGCTCCCGTTGCGCAGGAGGAAGGGAGGCATATGCCCGAGAATCATCGCCTCCGGCAATTCCCTGCGGATGGTGGCGACGTCGATTTCCGGGCCGAGGTTCACGGAGGTGATGCCCAACCGCTTCAGGAACGGGATGATGTGCTCCATACCGCTGTCGGAATGGTGGTACCGGGTGCTGCCCGGAGGGGCCAGTTCATCAAGGACGTTTTCCAGGACCGGGTAGCAGAATTCCTCATACAGCGAAGGGTTGAAAAGCGCGGAATTGTCATCCGCAATCCACCAGCCCGGTTCCTCGTTGCCGCTGAATTCACGCAGGAAGCGGTTGAACTCCACCATCTTCTCCGCGAGGATCCGCGAAAATCGGCGCATCAGCTCCGGCTCGTCGATCATCCAGAAGAAGGCGTCCTCCGGGGCGAGGATGGAGGTGATGACGGTGGCCGGCCCGCGGCTTCCGGTCCCCAGCTTCGGCAGGGGCTTGCCCTCCGCCTTGCGGTGCTCCCACTCCTCGAGGTACGGTTCCGGCAAGGCCCAGTCCCGCATGTCGGTGGCCTCGGCCCGGTCGAGGATGCGGGCGAATTCCCCCGGATCATCGGTGGCCGGCACCAACCAGGGGGTCCCCCGTTCCTCGTAGCGGAAATGACAATCAAAGAGGTTTTCAATGCGCCGCGGTTCGCTCTCCCAGGTGTCCTCGGAAAAGAAGGAGGCGCCCGTGTATTCCCGGGTAATATCATTGGCCTCCCGGTGCAGCGCGTCGCGGTGGTTCTTGTCCCGGTAGTACCGGAGGGTCGAGGAAACGCCCAGAAACTCAAACAGCCAGTGGTCATCGGGCGCAAACTGCAGGGCGCAGCGCGGCTTGTTTGTCGTGAATTCCCGGCACTGCCGGTTTTCCTCCCAGAAGGCCACCGGGTCCAGGTCCTCGGTGAGCTCGATGAATTCCGGTTCAATCAGAGCCATAGGTATATTGGATAAAAAAACCAGCAGCGCTTTGCAAGTACCGAGTGCCCCATCAAGGAGCGGCGGTTTTCAACCGCCGTCAACTTTGGCGACACACGGCGGTTGCAAACCGCCGCTCCTTGAAGAGTTCGCTCAGCGCACGCGTTCGACCTGCAACCGGTACAGCGCCGCCCCGCTGGCGGGCAGCGGTTCTGATATGATCTGGCTGTTCCATCCACCCGTGCCCAAAGGATCGATGCGATCAACCACCAGCCATGTCTGGCCGCCATCCATACTCCGAACCAATTGATAGCTCAGGTCACTGTATTCGCCCTTGAAGGGATAGCTGAGCTCCAATCCGGTCGGGATGGAATTCAGCACCAGGCCCGCCAAGGCGACATCCGGCAAGTGCGGATCGGTTCCCATCGCGTACTCCATGAGGCTGGAACGCCCGTCCCGGTCGAGGTCGCTGAAGTCGGCCGCAAACATCGAAAGGGGCTCCGCGTAGTTGGCCGCCTTCCATGCCATATAGGGCGCCCATTCCGCGGCGGAGACGGACCCGCTGACCGTTACACCGTCAAAAAAGAGGGAATGCCCCATGCCCCCGAAACCAATCCCGCCCGCCCCGGCAATCGCCGGATCCTGCAAGGATCCCCACGGACTGGCATCGACGGATACCGTAATGGAATCGCCGGTGCGGCTGATCGTGACATCATGATACCCCTGGCCGGACCAATTCTGGGGAATGGAGGCAACCAATCCGGCAATCCCGGCCTGGACAGCGTACACTCCCGATGTGCCGGACTCGCTTCCCAGTTTCAGGAAACAGTAGTTCTCTTCATCCTCGTAGCCAAAAACAAATACAACAATGACCGGGTCCGGAAAAGCGAGGTTTTCGTCCGCCCGGAAGGAGAAACTGGCCGAGAAATCCCCCGCGCTGGCGTGACGATAGAGGGCGAAGTCGGCCGGAAGGACCGTGGAAACGGTTTCCTTTCCCTGCATGCGGAGGCGGGCCTCCCCCTGGTCCAGTTGCACCTTCCACAGGTGCGGGGCCAAGGCCGTGTAGTTGGCAAGATCCCCCCAGCCCGGGTCGGAATCAAAGATGCTTTCCGGCTCCACCAGCTCCTGATACCGCCGCAGGGCCTCGACGAAGAAGAAGTCGCCCCAGATCTGCCCCTTTTCGGTTCCCGGAAAGTTGTAGGTCCCCTGACCGAGGATGCTCTCCTTGGTCGGGTTCCCGCTTCCGTCCTCGGCGAGGTAGCCGGGCGTGGCCAGCGTGGTCAGGATGTGCACCGCGTAGTCGAAATACTCCTGCCGGAGGTCATCGGTCTCCGCCAACTGGCAGGCCAGCAGCAGCGACGAGGCGGCCAGGGCGGCCGCCGAGGTGTCGCGGCCGTAGCGGAGCGCGGGGGTGCCCGCGCCGAAGCGGAATTCCAGCTCCGCGTCGGTCAGGTCCGGAGCGATGAAGTCCCAGTAGGGAACCCCGTCCTCCGGACAGTTGTCGCGATAAAATGTATACAAATCATGGAAGGCCTCCCCCATGGCGGGATCACGGGTCTCGCACCAGGCGCTGGCGAACCCGTGCATCCCCCACCCCTGGCCGCGAGACCATGTGCTGAAGTAACTGTAGCCCTGGTGGCCGCAGGTTCGGAGAAATTCGCCGGTTTCCGTATCATAGCTAACCAGTTGGGCCGTGCTTCCGTCCTCCCGGATGTTGTCGCGAACCAGATTGTTCATGTGGCTGACGGCCCGCTCCCACATGGTCAGGTCCGAGTCGATCTTCGCCTGATGAAAAAGAATCTCCAGGTTCGGGGCTGAATCGATGATGGTGTTCTTGAAGGCGCTCCAGCCTCCCTGCAAGCCGTCGTAGCGAAGACTCCGGCCCCAGGAAAAGCTCCAGAGCGACCCGACGGCCGGCATCCAGGAGTCCTCCGCCAGGTGATCCGCCGCCGTTTGCATCACTGCCATGTCGCCGGGATCCGTCCCGTCATGGGCGATGCGCCGGGCATAGCTGTTCATGAAGTGAAAGCCGATGTTCATCTGCATGTCGCCGCCGGCGGTTTTCAGCACCTCGATGCCGTCCGTGAAGGCCCGGGCCTTCCCCAGCCAGTAGACATCGCCGGTCAGGTCGTACAGGTCCCACATCAGCCCGGGGGTGAATCCCGCTCCCCAGTTTCCCGTGCGGGACTGGAAGCCCCAGGCCACATCGCCGGAGTCGCCGGTCGTCGCCTTGGGAAAGTCCGGCGCGCTGACCGCCCAGTCCGGGTTCACCCCCGCGGTGGGATACCCCATGAGCAGGAGGGTGTTCCGCATCTGTGAATCGGAGAAAGCAATGGCATCCTCGATGACGGGATCCATTTGCGCCTGGGAGGCGACGGGCAGGAGGAAAAGCAGAAGCGGAGCGAGGAATGACTTGGGGGGCATTTTCAGCACTTTCAGTTTTGGGGTTTAAAAATTGAAATCCATGTTATTCGATCGTTACGAGGACCTGGTGTTCCTTGCCATCATTTTGCGGGGGGATCAGGTTTTCCTTCAACACCAGACCATTCAGCTCCACGGTGACCTTCCCCTTGCAGATCCCCTTCCGCTTGCGGAAGGTGATGTCGTAGCGGGCGCCGCGGTAGTCCCGCTGCATGCGCGCCCCGGTCCAGTCGCCCGGGAGACAGGGATCGACGCGCAGCCCGTTGAGCTCGGGCCGCACCCCGAAGATCCATTCCCAGACCACGATGAGCGACCAGGCCGCCGTGCCGGTGGCCCATGAATGGGAACCCTCCCCGTAGCGGTCGGATTCCCTCGCGTAGATGAACTGGCAGGCCACGTAGGGCTCGATCCGGTAGAGCTCCGGCCCGGCGAGGTGGCGGGTCAGCGGGCTCATCTTGTCGAGAAGCTCGTAGGCCTTGTCCCCGCGGCCGCCATAGCATTCCGCCCAGATGCGCCAGCGGGAGCTGTGGCCGAAAATGGCCCCGTTCTCCTTCGTGCCGGGGGCGAAGCGGGAAATGACCCCGACCTTCGGGTCCGGCTCCATGAAGGGAGGGTGAAAGGTGTAGCCGCCGATCGGGTCGTCCAGGTGCTCCTCGAAGGACTTGTAGATCTGTTCGCGCCGTTCGGGGCTGGCGGTGTCGGAGATGATGGCGAAGCTGTTCGGGTTGCTCCAGATCTTCCCGTACTCGTTCATTTTCGTCCCGAGGATCCAGCCGTCGTCGTGCATGCCGCGCTGGTACCACTCCCCGTCCCAACCAATCTCGTTCACCGTCCTGCGCAGCTGCTCCACCTTTTCACGGTAATCCGCGATCCGCGGATCCTTCCTGTATTCCATGCAGCAGTAGAAGCGCTCGATGCAATGGATGGCCCAGCAGGCAAGCATGACGGAATCGCCTTTCCCCTTGTGGCCCATCTGGTCAAGGGCGTCGTTCCAGTCCGCCTTCAGCATCAGCGGAAGCCCCCGCTCCGACAGCTGCGAAAAGAAATACTCCAGCCCGATCATGATGTGCTCGTAGATCGTAGCGGTTTTTTCACCACGCGTGTGCGCGAACTCCGTCACCTCGTCGAGGATGCTGAAGTCCCCGGTCTCCCGCACGTAGTGCGCCAGGATGAAGAGCGGGTTGACCGGGTCGTCCGAGTGGCGGGTCCGCGTGCCCATCATGGAGACGAAGTTCCCTCCGTGGGCGTAGTCCCCCTCCTCGAACTGCCAGATCATGATCCGCTTGACGATGTGCTCGCGCACCCAGGCCGGGTCCTGGGACAGGCGGCTCACCGCGTCCTGGCAGGCGTCCCGCACCCCGAAATTGTAGATGCCAAAATAACAGTACCCCGGGTTGCGGTTCCACCAGGAGAGGTTCGCCCCCTGGTACTTGTACCAGTAATTGACCAGGGTGTTCAGGCCCGGGTCCGGCGTCTCCACGTGCGGGCTCTCCGTCACCGCCTCCCAGTACGCCTGGTTTTCGGCAAAGGCTTTTTCCGCCTTCTCCCAGTTCAGGTACTTGCCCGTCAGCGAAGTGGTGTCCCGGGATTCGTACGGCACCGCGCCCAGCAGGTAAACCAGCCGGACCGATTCGCCGGGCTTGAGCTTGTGACAGCTTTGCAGGGCATGGCACGCGTCCCGTCCGACATTGACGTTGTTGTTCAGCTTGTTCCCCTCCATCGCCACCGGATCCTTCAGGTCGCGGTAGGAGCCGATGAACTTGTGACGGTCCCCCTCGTAACTGCAGATCGGTTCCGAGGAGGCCAGGAAAACACTGTGCTCAAAGGGGATGTTGTTGCCGGCCTCGTTCATGGCCTGCCAGCCCCCCTCGTACTTGACCCACATCGTCGAACGCGTCAGCAGCGCATGGCCAAGAAATTTCTGGCGGTTGAACAATATGTAGAACTCCCTCCAGGACGTGTCCTCGTTCCAGTTCCCAAGGGCCAGCTCCACGTAGCCGACCGTCGAGATCAGCCGCTCCCGCTCACTGTTGTTCGTCAGCTCCACCTGCCAGATCAGGCACGGATCCCCCACTCCACCGGTTATCGAGGGGTCCGGCATCGGGCAGAAATACCGCATCCGCGCCCCAATCCCATGCGCCTCCGAGCGGATCTCGTTGTACCCCAGACCAATCTCGCATTCCCACTTGTCCAGGCCGCGCGTCGGCGGATACCCGTTCGCGTTCCACCAGGCCCCGCTCTCCAGGTCCTTCAGGTATAAAAACTTCCCCGTCGTGTCCCGCGGCGTCCCGTCTATGTGCCAGCGCGTGATCCGTCCCACCGTCGGGTTGTCCAGAAACGAATACCCGCCCCCCAGTTGGCTCGCCACATAACACCATCGCCCGTTGCTCAGCACGTTCATCCACGGCCGCTCCAGCTGCCCCTCCTTCAATATGTACGCCTTCCCGTCCTCCCGGAAATGACCGTATCGCGTCTCCGTCTCCTTCTTCATTGCTTCAATCCAAAATTATAGCAATCCCGTTACCTCCTGACCACGCCTGCCTGCGCCAGATCGCCCCACTTTTGCGTCATTCTTTCCCGCGCCAAGTTTTTTTTTGTTGACCCCGCCACGGCGGGTTCGATTGATTGCGCACCTATGCAACCTTGCAAGGAGAAGGAGCGGCTGGAGGTATGCCTGACACGGCGACATGCAGGGCTTTGCGGGGTTTTTGCGAGCCCGCGGCGCCTGGAGATTTTGCTGGAGTTGGGGGAAGGGGAGCGGACGGTGGGGCAGCTTGGGGAGGCGCTGGGGATGGCGATCCCGAACCTGTCGCAGCACCTGCGTGTGATGCGGGACCAGGCGGCGGTACGGATGCGGAAGGACGGGCGGAACGTGTACTACCGGGTGGCGAACCCGAAGTTCCTGCGGGCGATCCGGCTGGTGCGGGAGGGGCTGATGGAGGAGATCGAGCTGCAGCATGCGGCGGTCCGGGAGCAGGGGGAATAGATTTTATGAAGAACGAAGAGAAGAAACTGATCGTCGTAGGCGGGGTAGCCGCCGGGGCGTCTTTTGCAGCGCGTGCGCGCCGTCTGGACGAGGGCGCGCGGATAACGATCCTGGAGCGGGGTCCGGACGTTTCCTTTGCGAACTGCGGCCTGCCGTATTACATTGGCGGGGAGATCGCGAGCCGGGAGGCCCTTGCGGTGCAGACGCCGCAGACGCTGAAGGGGATGCTGGACCTGGAGGCGCGCACGCTGAGCGAGGCGGTGGAGATTGATCCGGCGGGCAAACGGGTGCGGGTGAAGTCGCTGAAGGCCGGAACGCTGGAGTGGCTCGAATACGACGCGCTGATGCTGGCTCCCGGGGCCGTTCCGGTACGCCCTCCGCTGGAGGGAATCGGGGAAGAGCGGATCCACATACTGCGGAACCTGCAGGACATGGACCGTATAAAGGAAGCGGCCTCGGCGGCCCGGCGGGCGGTGGTGATCGGGGCGGGCTTCATCGGGCTGGAAACGGCGGAGCAGCTGCACCGACTCGGGCTGGAGGTGACGGTGGTGGAACTGGAGAAGCAGGTCCTGCCGCAACTGGACCGGGAAATGGCGCTGCTGATGGAAAGCGAGCTGCGGGAGAACGGGATCGACCTGGTTCTCGGGGACGGGATCGCGAAATTCCATGCCGCGGAAGGCGCAATCACCTGTGAATTGAATTCGGGGAAGCAGTGCCCGGCCGATTTTGTCGTTCTCTCGATCGGGGTGCGCCCGGAGACGGAACTGGCGAAGAAAGCCGGGCTGCAGTTGGGCCCGCGCGGTCACATTGTGGTCGATGAATTCCAGCGCACCTCCGTGGAGGGAATCTACGCGGCGGGCGACGCCGTGGAGACGGCGGACCGGGTACTGGAGGAGCGTGCGGCAGTTCCCCTGGGGGGGCCCGCCAACCGGCAGGGCCGCGTGGCCGCGGACCATATTTTCCTCGGGGAAAGGGCGCGCCCCTACCCCGGTTCGCAGGGCACCGCGATTGTCCGGGTCTTCAACGTGGCGGCCGGGCTGACCGGATGGACCCGGAAGAGGCTGGAAAGGGCGGGAAAACCCTTCCGAGTGACGATGGTCAACGACAACCACCATGCCGGATACTTCCCGGGTGCGCGGCCTATGACCCTGAAGGTCCTCTGGGATCCGCAATCCGGGCGTCTTCTCGGGGCCCAGTGCACGGGGTTTGAAGGGGTGGACAAGCGGCTCGACGTGCTGGCCACCGCCATCGCCGCCGGGATGACGGTCGAGGACCTGTGCCATCTGGAGCTTTCCTACGCACCGCCCTTTGGCAGCGCGAAGGACCTGGTCAACCTTGCCGGATTTGCGGCCACCAACGAGGTGGACGGCCTTGTCGAGCCGGTATATGAATGGCCGGATCCTTCCGAGGTGCAGCTTGTCGATGTCCGCCCGAAGCCGCTGGTGGAGGCGCACCCCCTCGACGGGGTGATCAACATTCCCCTCCCCGAGCTGCGCAGCCGCCTGGGCGAGCTCGACCGCGACCGCCCGGTCATGACCATCTGCGCCTTCGGGAAGATGAGCTACTTCGCGGCGCGAATCCTGAAACAGAAGGGCTTCAACGTGACGAGCTATTCCGGGGGAATCAAGGGAAGCATTGATCCCCGCAGCCCGGCCAAGCTGCCCACGGCATAAACGACACCACAAACCCGGGAAATTATTGTCATGAAAAAATTACTACCATACATGGCGGGGGGAATCCTCGGTTTCATTCTCGCGCTGATCCTCGTGGTGGCCCTGATGCCGTCCATGATGATCCGCATCCAGCCCTCGCCCATGGGGCTGGAGGAAACGGTGGAAACGCTCCGCGCGCGCGCCGAGGCGCAGGGATGGGTCGTTTCCGGCGTCTCGGCGATCGATGAATCCGTGAAAAAGCACGGCGGGGGAACCGTCCCGCGGGTCCGGCTCGTGAATTTCTGCCAGCCACAGTACGCGGCGGATATCCTCAACGACCCGGAGGCGCGGCATGTCTCGGTTTTCATGCCCTGCACGATCTCGGTGTACGAGGGGGACGACGGCAAGGCCTATGTCAGCTCGATGAACGCCGGGCTGCTGGGGAAAATGATGGGAGGCACCATCGCCAGGGTCATGGGGGGATCGGTGGATGCGGACCAGAAGGAAGTGCTGGCCTTTTTGTCCGAGTAGGTTATTTCTCTCCCCTGAATCCCCACCAGCTCATGGACGTTGAAATCCTCTCCCGCATCCAGTTCGCCTTCACGGCGGCCTTTCATTACCTTTTTCCGCCGCTGAGCATCGGGCTCGGGGTCATCCTGGTCCTGATGGAAGGGACCTGGCTGAAAACGCGCAATCCCCTGTACCACAACATGGCGCGCTTCTGGACGAAGATCTTCGGGCTGATCTTCGGCCTCGGGGTGGCCAGCGGAATCGTGCTTGAATTCGAATTCGGGACGAACTGGGCCGCCTATTCGCGTTTCGTCGGGGACATTTTCGGAAGCGCCCTCGCCGCGGAGGGGATTTTTGCCTTCTTCCTCGAATCCGGATTCCTGGCCATCCTGCTTTTCGGCTGGAACAAGGTCGGGCCGCGCATGCACTTTTTCGCCACCTGCATGGTGGCCCTCGGGGCGCATTTCAGCGCCGTCTGGATCATTGTCGCCAACTCATGGCAGCAGACCCCGGCGGGCTCGCACCTCGAGGTCAACGGCCAGGCGGTGGCCGCAGGCCATGTGATGAGGCCCGAGGACATCGGGAATTCCCGGATGGTGATCGACGACTTCTGGGAGGTGGTGTTCAATCCGTCCTCCATGGACCGGCTCTCTCACACCCTCTCCGGGGCCTGGCTGGCGGGGGCCTTCCTTGTCATGAGCGTGAGCGCCTTTTACCTGCTGAAGCGGCGCCACACCCTCTTCGCCGCGAACTCCATGAAATTCGGGATCGCCCTTGCCCTGCTGGGCGGTTTCCTCGCGGTCCTGACCGGACATGAAAGCGCCGCCGGCGTGGCCGCGAACCAGCCCTCCAAGCTCGCGGCCATGGAGGGCCACTGGGAGACCGGGGACAACGCGGAGCTGACCCTTTTCGGATACATCGACGCAGAGGCCCGGAAAACCGTCGGCCCGGGCGTCCCCGGCCTGCTCAGCTGGATGATCGGGGGAACGCGGGAGCAGGTTGTCACCGGCCTCAACGACATTCCCGCGGGTGATCAACCGCCCCTGCAGGCCACCTTCCAGCTCTTCCACCTGATGGTCGCGCTGGGACTGCTCATGGCCGTGCTCGCCGTCTGGGGCGCTGTCCTCTGGTGGCGCGGGGCTCTCGGCGCGGAGGCCTCTCCCGCCTCCCGCCCCTTCCTGTGGCTGGCGGTGTTTTCCGTCCTGCTTCCCCAGGTCGCCAACCAGGCGGGCTGGTTTGTCGCGGAAATTGGACGACAACCCTGGATTGTCTGGGGATACCTGCGGACCAGCGAGGGCGTTTCCGCCGTCCTCAAGTCGCACCAGGTCGTCTCCTCCCTGATCGGGTTCGGGCTCGTTTACCTGCTGCTCTTCGTCATGTTCCTGTACCTGCTGAACCGCAAGATCCAGGCCGGCCCGGAATCCGCCGAGGAAAGCGCGGATCTGCCCGGGGAGTGGCTGGAAAAACCGCGGGCCGAAACCATCTGAACAGGAGGCTGAACCATGGACTTGAACACAATCTGGTTTCTGCTGGTGGGGGTCCTCTTCGGGGGATACGCGATCCTCGACGGGTTCGATCTCGGTGTCGGCATGATCCTGCCCTGGATCAGGGAGGATCATGACCGCCGTGTCCTCTACAACGCGATCGGCCCTGTGTGGGACGGCAATGAAGTCTGGCTGGTAACCGGGGGCGGCGCCCTCTTCGCGGCCTTTCCCGAGGTCTATGCCACGGTCTTTTCCGGCTTTTACACCGCCTTCATGCTTCTTCTCTTCGCCCTGATCTTCCGGGCCGTGGCCATCGAGTTCCGCAGCAAGGAGCCATGGCGCTGGTGGAGGCGCGGATGGGACATCGCCTTTTCCGCTGGCAGCACCCTTGCCGCGTTCCTGATCGGGGTGGCCATGGGCAACATCGCCTGGGGGATCCCCCTGGATGCGAGCAATGAATTCTCCGGCAACCTCTTTTCCCTTCTGCATCCCTACCCCCTCTTGATGGGGCTGACAACCCTCGCCCTCTTCGCCATGCACGGGTCCATTTACCTGCACCTGAAAACCGGGGGGGATTTGCAGGCAAGCATCCGCAAGGCGATCAATCCCCTGATCATCGCCTTCATTGTCTGCTATGCCATCCTGACGATGGCGACCCTGCTGTATATTCCCCACATCACGGACGTTTTCCGCGAATCCCCGCACATGTTCATCCTCGTTGTCGCCCTCGTCCTTGCCATTGCCAATATTCCACGTGAAATCCATGCGGGGCGAGAAGGCCGGGCCTTCATCAGTTCCTGTTTCACCATGCTTCTGCTGATGGCCCTCTTTGGATTCGGCATGTTTCCCAACATGGTCTACTCGAATCCGGATCCAGCCAACAGCCTGACCGCCTACAACGGGTCCTCCACCCAGAAGACACTCCGGATCATGCTCATCATCGCCATCATCGGCGTTCCCATCGTGCTGGCCTACACCGCCAGCATCTATTACATCTTCCGGGGCAAGGTCGAAATCACCAAGGACAGCTATTAAAAAAGCCCTCTCGGGAAACGCATTTCGTCAAAAGGCCGTAAAAATCTCCCGGCACGCCAGAAGCGCCTGTATTCATGGCCGTTTCCGGTTAAATTGAGCGACATGAAATCTCGTCGCAACGGCTTTACGCTTATTGAAATCATGGTGGTGGTGGTCATCATCGGACTGCTGGCCACGCTTGCCATACCGGCCTTCAAGAAGGCACGGATGAGTTCGCGTTATGTGAAATTCATGAATGATGCCCGGGTCCTCGCTGGGGCGGTGGACACCCTTTACCTTGCCAGCGGGGTCAAGCCGGTGGACTCCGCCACCGGGAACATTGATCCGGCCCTTGCGGAATACGTCCGGGAGGGATTTTTCGTGGAGGAAACCCCGCTCGGGGGACAGTGGGACGTGGAGGCCGACGACAGTGGGATCGGCCTTGGCGTGGGTGTGGTCAATTTCAACATCAGCTCCGGCGACCTGGCGGCGCTGGATGCGAAATATGACGACGGCTCCCTCGACGCGGGCCGCTTCCGCCTGATCACGGGCTCACGGTACTACTGGGTGCTCGAGGATTAGGACCGGCTGGCTGGTAAGGGCGGCAAAGCCCGGTCGGTCAGGCGCCGGCAAGGACTTCCTTGGCGGTGTCCACCGCGCTGGCGGCGTCGGAGGCGTAGCCGTCGGCGCCAATCTCATTGGCGTAATCCTGGGTGACCGGCGCTCCCCCGATGAGGATCTTCACGGCATCGTGCCCCGCCTTCCGGATGGCCTCCACAGTGTCCCGCATGGCCGGCATGGTGGTGGTCAGCAGCGCCGACAATCCGACCAGATGCGGCTTGTGTTCCTGAACGGCCTGCAGGAAGGCCGCCGGCGCGACATTGACCCCGAGGTCGACGACATCGAAACCGGCCCCCTTCCACATGGTGGCGACGAGGTTCTTCCCGATATCGTGCAGGTCCCCTTCCACGGTGCCGATGATGGCCTTGAATTCGGGTTTGACCCCCCTTTCGATGAGGATCGGCTCGATGGTCTTCATGGCCTCCTTCATGGCGCGGGCCGAGACCAGCATCTCGGGTACAAAAATCTCGTTCTTTTTGAACCGCTCGCCGACGACGCCCATGGCCGGAATCAGGGCCTTCTCCAGCAGGTCGATGGGATCGGTCCCGGCATCCAGCAACTCGGGCACGATGGTTTGCACGTCCTTGCGTTTTCCGTTGATCACGGCCGTCTTGAGATCTTCCAGTGTGCTCATTTGAATCAGAGAATACAGGAACAGGAGGGGGGAATTCTTGTATCCTCGTTGGCATTTTGGGTACGGAGAGCGGATAATCAGGGCCAATCCTCCCTTGGGTGGCCTTTCCGGTGTTGTTTCCGGTACTCTCCGGGGGCCTGGTTGGTGGTCTTCCGGAAAATCCTGTTGAAATGGCTCTGGTCGTAGAAACCGCATTCCAAAGCAATGCTGCTCAGGCTGAGTTCCGTCCGGATCAGCAGTTCCTTGGCCCGGTCGACGCGCATCTGTGCCAGCATCCCGGTGAAGGAACGGCCCATGCGCTCGGTCATGACCTGGGAAAAATGTCCCGGGGAAACGCCGGCATGGCGGGCCACCTCGTCGCGTCGGAGGTTGTCCCCCAGGTGGTCGCGCATGTAGGAGAGGGCCCTGGCGAGGAGAAGGGAATGCGGATAGCGGTCGTTGCTGCGGATGGCCTCGATCAGGGACTCGAGCATGTGCCGGACCCACCGGGCGAGATCCTCATCATCCGTGATCCGGGACAACTCGCTCAGGGAACGGAAGTTCGCCCCCAACAGGGCGGAGGAATCGGCACCGGCCTCCACCGCGGCCCGGCTCATCATGACAATCAGCTCCAGCACGCAGCTCTTGAGCAGGTCAAGCCGCGGACCGGCGAGGCTGTAGATGCTCACAAGGATGCGGTTGAGAATGGCCCGGGCGTCCTGCAGTTGGCCGGTCTTGATGGCGGTGAGGAGCTCCGGTTCCTCGCGCAGGTACAGGCTGCGCAGGTCATCCTCGGCAAAATGCTTCGCATTCTCGAGGGCGTAGAAGCGGTCCTTTTCCTGCTCCGCCCGCTGGCGGGCCAGGCGGATCACGGCCCGGCTGACGAGGTTGTCCCGAACCGCCCATTCCAGAAGAGCGTCCGCGGCCTTTTGAATCCTCTCCGAATGCCCGGCTTCCCGCCCCTCGATCTCGATGCCCTGGACAACAAGATTGGAGATGACCACGTCATTGTGCATGACCGGAACCGCCCACATGGCAAAACCGCTGTCACAGCACAGGTTGATGATCGTTTCGCCCCAGTACAGGGTCTGTTCCGCGGCTTCCCTGCGCCGCTTGGCGGATTCCCCGCGACAGGCGCAATCGGACGGTTTTAGCTCGCCATCCACAATTTCCCCGCCGGGACCGGTCAGGACAAGATCAAAGGAAAACGCCTCCCTGTAGGCTTTCCGGAATGCGGGGAACCAATCCGGGATGTCCTGTGAACCGGCCTTCACACCTCGATGAGCGAGTTGCACTTCAAGGGCGGCAATTCAATGGCGCAGGTCGCCCAGGAGAGCCCCACCCCGAACCCGGAGAGGATGAAACGATGGGATCCCTTGCAGAGTTCCGAGCCGTAGTGGTCGGTCAGGGTGACCGGGATACTGGCGCTGCTCTGGTTTCCGAACTTTTCCACGGTGCCCGCCGGGACCCGGTCGGCGGGCAGTTTCAGGCGCCGCCGGATATTGTCGATGATGTAGCGGTTGGCCTGGTGGAAAACGTACCCGTCGACCTCATCCACCTCCAGTCCGGTTGCTTCCAGCATCTCCCGGATGGCGGGCGGTTCCACCTTGAGGGAGAAATTGAAGATTTCCGCCCCGTCCATGTGGAGCTGGCAGCGGCTGCGAACAATCCCCTCCCCGAGCCGCCGCGGCTCGGTCGTTTCCGGGCTGACGGGCTCCCGGAAGGCCCCGCCGGGTTGCCAGAGCGACTGGTAGCCGGTTCCGTCGGTGCGCAGGTCGAAGACCGCCTCGCCGGCCCCCGGCCAGGCTTCGAGCAGGGTCGCGCAGGCGGCGTCGCCGAAAAGGGGACGCAGGGCCCGGTCTTCCTTCGAGACAATCCGGCTCACGGTGTCGCCGACGACAAGGATGACGCGCTTCATGCCGCCGGCGGCGATGAAACTGTGCGCGGCCCACAGGCCGTACACGTAGCCGGAACACCCGAGGTTGAAGTCCATGCAGGCGCATGTATCGGGAAAACCGATACGCCCCTGGAGCAGGACGGCGTTGTTGGGCTGCAGGTAGTCCGGGGTCTGCGTCACCATGAAGAGGCCGTCGACGCTCGCGGGGTCGGTCCCCGTTTCCTTGAGGAGCCTGCGCACCGCCGGTTCAGCCAGGTCGAGGGAGGTCATGTCCCCGGGCACGATGCGGCGCCTGTCCAGGCCGATGGTCTGTTTCAGGCGCTCGATCTGCGCCTGGTTGCCGTCGTACAGGTAGGCCTCGTCCCTGCTGAGGGAAACCTCGTTGGCCGGCAGGGCCGTCACCAGGCCGCTGACATGCACTCCTTCAATTCTGGCAAAAGCCATGGCTCAACCCTCCACTCCACCAAGGTAAATGATCTGCCCGGTCACGAAATCGCTTTCCGGGCGGAGAAAGAAATCGACGACATTGGCGACGTCGCGAAACTCGCCGAGCCGGTGGATGGCCTGGCGCCGGAGGAGCCGGTCGATGGCGGCGTCGGTCACTCCCCGGATCAGGTCGGTCCGGACCGGTGTCGGGCCGACGGCGTTCACGGTGATGCCTCCCGGGGCAAGCTCGCGCGAGAGCACCTGGGCAAGGCTCTCCACGGCGGCCTTGCTGGCGGCGTAGGCCACCTCCCCCTCGAGGCGCAGCGGGCGGGCCACGGTCGTGAAGAAAACAATACGCCCCGTCTTCCTCCGGAGCATGAGCTTGGCGGTCTCGCGGGCGAAGTAGAAGGCACCGAAGCAATTTGTCCGGAAGACGGATTCCATGGTGCGCCCGGGGGTCAAGAGGGCGGCGTTCATGGAGGCGATGCCGGCGTTGTTCAAAAGCGCATCGATCCGGCCGAAGCGGGCCTGGCATTCGCGGACCATGCCGGTGACCGCCTTTTCGTCCCCGACATCGAGGCGGAGGTGAAAGTACTTGTCGTCCACGATACTGCCCTCCCCTCGGCTGCATCCGGCCACGCGCCATCCACGGTCGAGGTAGTGGCGCGCGAGGAAGGCGCCGATTCCCTTGCTGGTACCGGTTATGAGGATGACTGGGGAACCGGTGTTCATTCGGCGGGTTCGGTTTCAATGATGAACCGGCCCAGGTCCCCGATGCTGCGGAACGGGGAGCGCTTCCGGCTGAGGGCGCGCTCGTCGGCAAGGATCCAGTTCTTCCCGTAGGATTTCTGGAGTCGCCCCTCGATGTCCACAATCAGGTGAACAATCGCCATGCTGTCGAGGTCGGAGCCCTCCCCCAGGAGGGGCGTCGAGGCATCCACCTTCTCCAGTTCGGGAAGGGCCAGGTCGGAACGCAACTGCCGGAGGCTCTCCCCGATCAGGTTTTCGATGTCCTGGGTCTGAGGACTCATCGCTCAGGACCGGCCTTCCTTCACCCTGGCGTAGAGATCGGCGACCGAGTCGCAGGACTGCAGTTCCGCGCCGCTCATGGTGATCCCGTATTCCTGGTCCATCATGGAAAGGGTGGTCAGGATGGCGAGGGAGTCCCAATTGGGCAGCTCCTTGAGTTTATGGTCCGGCTGGATCGCCAGGTCCGGCTGGTTGATGGCATCGGCCAGTTGTTTGAGAAAGTCTTCCATGCCGGACAGTGAACCGGCAGAATGGTGCAAAATCAAGCCTTTCCCTGAACCCGGGACCGTTTGCCCATGGGTGTCTTGAGCAGTGTTTGTGCGGGTTCGATCCTTGTCGGCACATGGGCGAGGGAAAGCCCCCGTTCCCGGACGGCCCGCCGGAGGGCCCGCAGGAGCCCGGTCGGATCCGGTTCGCCGGCATAGACGACCCGCGCCACCACGGCCTGGCCGGTAAGGGGATTTGGCGCGCCGTGGACGGCTGCATCCCGGACCCCTTCCTGTTCGAGAAGGAGTCCCTCGACCGTTTCCGGGAGGATTTTTTCCCCGCCGACGTTGATCATGGCCTCCCGCCGGCCAAGGATGCGGATGGATCCGCGTCTCGTTTCCTCCGCAAGGTCGCCGGTGGCATGCCAGCTGGATTCCTCCCCAAGGGCACCCTCTTCCAGGGTTCCCAGCATCCGGGTCGGGCTCTGGATCCACAATTCACCGTCCCGGATCTCCCAGGCGTGTCGCGCCTCCTCAAGAAAGAGGGCGTCGGGATCCTCGGGATCCGGCTTCACGGGAAGGGCGCCCAGCTCGGTGAGTCCGAAGCGATGGATCAGCCGCGCGTGCGGGAAAACAATCTTCAGGCGCTGGCGCAGGGCCGGCGGCATCGGCTCCGCCCCGTGGGGGATCGCCCGGACGGACCCCACCTTTCGGCCGTCAAGGGATCCGCTCAAGAGAAGAAACTGCAGAAAGGTCGGCGTCGCCGGCAGAACCTCCGCCTGATAGTGTTCGATGGCATGGGCCACCGATTGCGGATCCCGCCCCGGGGGAACAACCAGCGTGCTGCCCCGGTGCAGGGCCTGGAAAAAGGCGTCCAGCCCGGCGATGTGCGGCGCGGCGTAGAGGACCAGGATCCGGACGGGGGGCCGGTCCTGCAGCTGGTAGGAGCAAAGAAGACGCTCCGCCGAATGAACAACATGGCGGGGCGCACCGGTGGTCCCGCCGGTACGCAGCAGCAACAGGGGCCGATGCGCCCGGAAGGGCTGAAGGTCCCCAGCCGGGAGGGGGTCTCCAAGAAAAACATCCCTGCGGATTTCAAAACAGGCCAGCAGGCGGGCGAAGGATTCGGGGTTCCATTCCAGGCGAAGCGCCAGCGGGCGGTCGCTGCCC
This sequence comes from Oceanipulchritudo sp., assembly GCA_049975345.1. GTDB lineage: Bacteria > Verrucomicrobiota > Verrucomicrobiia > Opitutales > Oceanipulchritudinaceae > Oceanipulchritudo. Next base: position 20,049 of record JBNGDP010000037.1, read on the forward strand.
GTCCATTCGGCACCCGCCTCCCGGATCATCCTGCCGAATTGCGCGTAGGTGACCTGGATTCCCTCGCCGAGGAAAAGGACCCGGCTCCCGTGGCGTTCAAGGATGGCGGGCAGGCGGATCATGTATGGCGGGCCAGCAGGCGGGCCGGATTGCCGAACACGGTCACCTCGGGGGGAACATTGGACACGACAACGGAGCCCGCGCCGACCGTGGCGCCCTCCCCCACCCGTCTGCCGGGAATGATGCTGCAGCGGCTTCCCATGAAGACCCGGTCGCCGATCCGCACGTATCCGGTGATGTCGCAGAAACTGCTGATCTGGCAATCCGCACCGATGCGGGCATCGTGTCCGGCCGCGGTGTGCACATTCAGCGCGGTGTTCGCGCCGATATGGATATCACAGGTCAGAACCACGCCCGGACAAAGGATCACGCCGGGATCGAGTTCAACCCCGCGGCCGACCAGGCAGCTTTCATGTATCAAGCGGGTGAAGCCGGCCCCCCGCTCCGTGAACCGTTGCCGCATGCGCGCCCGAAGGGACGGGTTTCCAAGAGCGCAGAGGAACACCTCGTCCTTCCCCGGTTCGTAATCCACCGTGTTGCCGAGGATCGGAAGACCGAGCTCCGGGAACGGGTCCATGGCATCGGGGCGGTCGTCCAGAAAGCCGGAAATATCCCATTCCCGGCGCCAGGCCGGGCAGGCGCGGGCCCATTGCGCCACTTCACGCCCGAAGCCACCGGCCCCGATGATCACCAGCCGCTTCATTTCACGGCAACCGTGTCACTCTCCACAGGCTTGGACAGGCAGAGGTCCGCCAGGGCGGACATCACTTCCAGAAAGGCGTCCTCCTCCCATAAATCATCCATCGGCTCCGGGCTGACCACCCGGATGAAAAACTGCTCCCGGTGCACGTTCAGGCCGAATTTCCGGAAATCCTCCCATACCGAGGTCAGGGACGACTTCGTGTTGATCCGTTCCCCTCCGTACCAGTGCACCTGCCCGCCGACAATGTGCCAGAAATAGGTGTAGTTCGTGTAGTCACGAATCGTGTAGATGCCCCATTGGGCCGGCTGGAGCTCACGCCCGTTCACCGTCTTCTCAATGTTCCATTCACGGTCCGTGCAGGTCCAGCCAACTTCCGTCCAGCAGCGGTCCGGCGTGTGCTGGTTGACCAGCCGCACCGGCATCTTGCCCGGCTTCCAGTAGGCGATGTAGACCGAGAAACTGCGGTCCCCCCGACGGTATTGGCGGTGCACGAAGTCGTCCAGCCGCAGCAGGCTGTAGGAGCGCTGGGTCACCGATTCCGTCGGTCCAAGGTCCAGATCCGTCACTTCCCAGCCCGCGATCTCCTGCGGAATCGCCTCCTCCAGCGGCGTTTTCAGGGAACTCTCCGGCACCGGCTGCAGCTGGCTGTACACCTGCAGCGATATTCCCATAAACAGGATCAGTACCACCGCCCCGGGGATTCCCCATCGTTTCGTCCAATGCTTCATACCCGTCAATGAAAGGGATTTTCCGCGATTTTCAATGCTGAAGCGGCTTCTCCCAGAACTGGGCGGTCCCCAATTCCGGATCGAGGACGTAGGGCTCATAGCCGAGGCGCGTGTACAGGGCCCTGGCCTGTTCGTTGCCCTCCAGCACTTCGAGGGTGAGCTTGCAGCAATTGCGTTTGCGGGCCACCCGTTCGGCTTCCTCGAAGAGGGCGGTCCCGATGCCCTTTCCACGGAATTCCGGGAGGACGGCCACGTCATGGATGTTGAGCAGGGGGCGGGCGGCAAAGGTGGAAAATCCCTCGATGGCGATCAACAGCCCGACAGGCTGGTCTTCCAGCAGGGCCAACAGGGTGACAATCCAGGGGCGCCGGCGCAGCTCGGCGACGAGATTCTGGCGGGTTCCCGGCCGGAGCGGCTTGCCGCCCCCCATCGGATCGCTGGCATAGCTGTCCAGAATCGGCACGATGGCCCGCGCGTGGGCAATGTCCTGGTAGGGGTTGATCAATATCCTGAGGGATGGCATGGCGGCAACGAGCAGGAAACCCGCGATCCGGCCCCCTGGCAAGCGGCAAGCGGCAACTTCGACAAAATTTCCCGGAATTCCGGGTCCGGCGGGGTGCGGATCTCCAACCGATTCCCCTCGAAGGGATGCTCCAGAACAAGCCCGGTCGCCACGAGCATCAGGCGCTGGCAGGTGAAGTGCCCGCGAAACAGGCGGTTGTGTCGTCCATCCCCGTACCGGGTATCGCCGATGATGGGATGGCTGAGATGTTTCAGGTGACGGCGAATCTGGTGCATGCGGCCCGTTTCCGGCTGCAGCTCGACCAGGGAAGAGCGGGCGGTCGGATGCGGCCGGATGGGAACCTGGACCTCGTACCGTCCCAGGCAGCGGTACCGGGTGCGGGCTTCCCGGGTTTTCAGGGTCCCACGCGGCGGTCCCGCGTCGGGGGGATGCTTGAGCGGGTGATCGACGATCCCGCTTTCCTGCACCCAGCCCCGGACGAGGGCATGGTAGGTTTTTTCCGCGGCATGAGCGGAGAAAAGGCGGTTGGCGGCCCGCAGGGCCTCCCTGTCGAGGGCAAAGAGCAAAACCCCGGCCGTCGGCTTGTCGAGGCGGTGGCACGGGAAGACCTCCCGTGCGAGCTGGTCGCGCAATAGCTGGACACAGAACCGCGTCTCGTGCCGGTCCAGCGGGGAACGGTGCACCAGCAGGCCCGGCGGCTTGTAGACCGCCACGTAGCGCGGGTCCTGATACAGGATCTTCATCGCTTGCAGATTGGATTCAGATGCATGGTTTGGAAACCGCGAATTCCACGAATCAATCGAATGCCGTTTGGAACCTTTGCCCATTCCATTCGCGCAATTCGCGGAATTCGGAGTTGACCAGTGTTCGAAACAGGTTGCTATACCGGATTTCATTGAATCCTGAGGGAATTGCTTTATCAACGCAGCATGAAATTACATAATTCTTTTCTTTGGTGCGCAGTGGTTGGGCTATTATTGGGGGGCTGCCAGTCGGCCTATTACTCGACAATGGAGAAATTCGGGGTCGAGAAGCGGGACATCCTGGTGGACCGAGTGGAGGACGCCCGGGACGCCCAGCAGGAGACCAAGGAGGAATTTTCCGACGCCCTGGAGGCCTTTTCCTCGATGGTCAGCTATGACGGGGGCGAGCTGGAGAAGCTCTACGACCGCCTCAAGGCAAAGTTCGAAAGCAGCGAAAAGGCGGCTGAAGAGGTCCGTGACCGGATCCGCAGTATCGAGGAGGTGGCCGGGGACCTGTTCCGGGAATGGGACCAGGAAATCGAGCAGTTCACCAGTCCCGAACTGAAGCGCAAGAGTCGCGAGGCCCGCGTGGAGACGGAGGCCGGCTACCTTGCCCTGGTGCGGAAAATGAAGGCCGCCGAGGCGACCATGTATCCGGTGCTCGACCTCCTCCGCGACCAGGTGCTCTTCCTCAAGCACAACCTCAACGCCCGGGCCATCGCCGCCCTCGACACCGAGACGGCCGCCATCGAGGAGCAGGTGCGCCGCCTGATCGAGGAGATGAACGCCTCCATCGCCGAAGCGGACGCCTTCATCGCCTCGATGCGGTGAGGAGAGCCCCCCTATTGACAAGCGGAGCGGCGTCCCTTATGCAGTCGGGCTACCCTTTCATACTGGGTCATCGCTTCATCACGGAGGTTTTCACCATGCCATTACTCGGTTTGCTTGTTCAATTGGGAACCATCGGCTTTCTGGTTTATCTGGGCTACACGGTTCAGCTGAATTACATCCTCATCCTGATCAGCCCCCTTGGCTTGATCATCGGCCACCTGATGCGCAAGACCAAGGACCGCTCCTCCAAGCGTGGAGGCGGATTTCTTAATTTCGTGACGGACCTGGTCTCCGCCTACATCGTCGGCCTGGTCATTGCCGTGGTCTGCTTCGGTGTCGGCTATGCCCTGCTTCACATCCTGGACCTCCGCCCGGAGGAGGGCATCGGACGGTATAACTGAACGCCCGGGCCTTATTCAAACCGGTACCCGGCCCCGTGGACGGTGCGGATGATGGAGGGGTTGCGGGGATCCTTTTCAAATGTCCAATGCAGGTGAAGCCATCATTCCTCCGGTTGAGGATCCGCTTCCGGTGTGGCCGGCGATCTTGACACTTTACATGCGATAATCACCGTGAGGCAGCGACCATGAGTACCCCAAAAGACTTGGAAATCGCCCAGCGCGTGACGATGGATCCGATCGGAAAGATCGCCGCCGGGCTGGGAATCGATGAGGCGGACGTCATTCCCTACGGCAAATACAAGGCGAAGATCGCCCTGTCCGTGATCGATGAGGAAAAGGTTGCCGGGGGAAAGCTGATCCTGGTGACGGCGATGACCCCCACCCCTGCCGGGGAGGGGAAAACCACGACCTCGGTGGGGCTCTGCGACGGGCTCAACCATATCGGAAAAAAGCCGGTCGTGGTCCTGCGCGAGCCCTCGCTGGGTCCCTGCTTCGGCATGAAGGGCGGGGCCACCGGCGGCGGCCGCTCCCAGGTGGTCCCCATGGAGGACATCAACCTGCACTTCATGGGCGACTTCAAGGCGGTTGAAACCGCCAACAACCTGCTTGCCTCGCTCATCGACAACGAGCTGCGGCTGGCGGGCAACGGGGCGGAGGATATCGATCCACGCACGGTGACGTGGAAGCGGGTGATGGACATGAACGCCCGGGCCCTGCGCAACATCATCACGGGGCTCGGGGGAAAGACGGGCGGGGTGCCGCGCGAGACCGGATTCAACATCACCGCCGCCTCCGAGATCATGGCCATCCTCTGCCTGTCCCGGAACCTGATGGATTTGAAGGAGAAGCTGGGCAATATCTTCGTCGGCCAAAGTTACGGGGGTCGCGCGGTGCAAGCGCGCGACATCCGGGCCAACGGGGCGCTGGCGGTGATCCTCAAGGAGGCCATCATGCCCAACCTGGTGCAGACCCTGGAAAAGAACCCCGCCATCATCCATGGAGGGCCCTTTGCCAACATTGCCCAGGGAACCAACTCCATCCTCGCCACCCGCATGGGACTCTCCCTCGGCGATTATGTCGTCACAGAGGCCGGCTTCGGGGCCGATCTCGGGGCGGAGAAATTTTTTAACATCAAGTGCCGCTACGGCAACTTGAAGCCGAACGCCGTCGTGATTGTCGCCACCGTCCGGGCCCTTAAATTCCACGGCGGCGTCGCCCTCAAGGACCTGAACGCGACCCATATCGAGGCCGTCCGAAGAGGCTTTGCCAATCTCGCCCGCCACATCGACAACGTCGCCGGGTTCGGGGTGCCCGCCGTGGTGGCCGTCAACCGCTTCACAACCGACACCGACGAGGAGATCCAAGCCATCCGCGACCTCTGCGCGGAAAAGGGGGTAAAGGCTGAAATCAACGATGCCTGGTCACGCGGCGGCGAGGGTGCCGCCGCGCTGGCCCAACTGGTCGCCGATACCGCCGACGGATTCGACGGCGACTTCACCCCGACCTACGACTGGAACAGCAGCGTCGAGGAGAAGATCGATACCGTCGCCCGGAAAATCTACCGCGCCGGTTCGGTTGTCCTCACGCCAAAGGCCAACAGTCGCTTAAAGTTGATCAAGCAACTCGGCCTCGACCGCCTGCCGGTCTGTATCGCCAAGACGCAATATTCCTTCTCCGACAACCCGAAACTCACGGGAGCCCCCGAGGGATTCGAGCTCGCCGTGAGCGATATCGAGATCGCCGCCGGTGCCGGCTTCCTCATCCCCGTCACCGGCAACATCGTCCGCATGCCCGGCCTGCCCCGCCATCCCGCCGCCCTCAACATGGATATCGACGCCCAGGGGAACATCACGGGGCTGATCTAGTTCGAGCCGGCCGATTACTCGGAGTCCACCACCTCGACCGGTTCGGCCGGGAGGGCCTTCTTCATCGTCACACTCACCGCAATCCCGTCGGCATTCCGGTTGAGCATCTGGACAAATCCCCCGTACAGGGAGATCACCCGCTCGGCCACAACGGGCTTCAGGCCGAGAACCTCCGCCCGGGTACCGTTGCGCGCGCTGCTCGACAGGTCGAAGAACGCGGCAATGATCTCCTCGTCAAGGGTCTTGCCGGTGGCCTCCATGACCAGGGTGATGGTCGTGTTCGCGTCGATACACCGGACGGTCACTTCCTCCCCGGGAGCACTGAAGACCACCGCGGTTTTCAAAAGGGCGGCCAGCGACATCCTGAACAGTTCCTGGTCCCCCTCGACATCGGTATCGCACACCGGCATCGCCCCGATGCGGACGTCCTGCTCGGCGGCAAACGCGGTCGCGGCCTTGAAGACCTCGGCGAGCATGTCGCTCATTGAGACCGGGACCGTCCTGAAGTCCTTCTGCGAGAAATCCACTTCCGCCAGCAGCAGCGAATCCTCGAGGACGGAGATCATCCGGTCGCGTGACTCCTGGAAATAGGGCTTCAAAGCGATGACATCCTCACTGTCGGAACAGCTTTCAATAATCACGTCGGCGATACCGAGAATACCGTTTGCCGGGGTCCGCAACTCGTGGGAAATCAGCTTGAGGAATTCCCCCTTGGTCCGGCCCACGAGTTCAAGGCGGTCATGTGCCTCAGCCAGTTCCCGGCTCTTGCGGCGGACCAGCTCGTCCAGCTGGTTGTTGTGCTCCTCCAGCTGCTGCTGCACGGCCCGCAGGGTCAGGTGCGTGTTGACGCGGGCGAGGAGCTCCTCCGGCTGGAAGGGCTTGGTGACGTAGTCCACACCGCCGGAGGTGAAGGCCTTGATCTTGTCCTCCACTTCCTCCAGGGAGCTGATGAAGATGACGGGGACATCCCGCAGGTGCCTGTATTCCTTGAGGGCGCGGCACACCTCGATCCCGTCCATTTCCGGCATCAGGATGTCGAGAAGGATCAGGTCCGGGGGCCGGCCGGCGGTGGCCAGTTTAAGCGCGTTTTCCCCATTGACGGCAACCTTGACCCGGTACCGGTCATTCAGCAACCCGATCATGACGTCCAGGTTGGAAGGCTCGTCATCGACCGCCAGGATGGTGGGCTTTATCTCAGTCATCATTCACTGTCTCCTTGTCGGCATTCGGTCCGTAAATCAGTTGCTCGAGGAGTTCCCCGGCCTCCCCGAATGAGTATGCCTCGATCAGGTTTCTCAGGCGGGCCGACTCCTCCCCGCTGCCGGGAAAGGCGCCGGTCGCCTCGAGCTGGTCGAAACAGGGAAGGGCCTCAGAATCCCCATCCTTGAGCAGGCTCAAGAGCTTGTCGAGCAGCTTGAGGGCCTTATCCCCGGAAATGGTGGGCTTCGCGGGCCCTTCTTCCACGGCTGGTTTCCCGGCCTTCAAACGGGAGAGCCCGTCCATCACCTCCTGGAGCGAATGCTCCGTTGCCTCCAGCAGGGCGTTCTCGTCGGATTCCCCGGTCTTCCCCTTCAGGGCGGTTTCCAGTTTGCGGGCCGAATCCTGCAGCCCGGTCGCCCCGATCAGGCCGGCGAGGCCCTTCAAGGTATGGGCCAACCGGCGCGCATCTTCCCGTTCGCCGGCATCGAGCGCGGTCCGGATGTCCTCGACGACGGTGGCCTGGTTTTTCACGAATTTCACCATCAGTTTTTCCAGGCGCTCCTCATTGCCCCGCAAATGCGACAGGGCCTTCGGCAAGTCGATTCCCGGAAACGGGGCAAGGGAACGCAGGGGCCCCGCTTCCTGATCCGGCTGTGGCTCGCTCTCCGGGGAAGGTTCCCGCTCCGGGGAAGATTCCTTCGGCTTGAGCGCCGGCAGCCCGGCGGCCGCTTCCCGCCCGATCCACTTGGCAAGAACCCTGTACAGCAGGTCCGGATCGACCGGCTTCGGCACATGGTCATCCATTCCGGCCTCGAAGGCCCGATGCCTGTCCCGGCTCAGGGTTCCCGCCGTCATCGCTATGATCGGGATCCGCCCGGCTTTTGGGTTGCCGCTTCCCTTTGCCAGCAGGTTCCCTTGGGCCTCCATTTCCCGGATTTTCCGGGTCGTTTCATACCCGTCCAGCTCCGGCATCTGGATGTCCATGAGCACCAGGTCAAAGGCCTCCTTCTTTATGGTCTCCAAGGCGGCCTTGCCATTCTCCACGACACTGACCCTGCAACCGGTCTCCTCAAGCAACCCGAGGGCCACCTCCTGGTTCAGCTCGTTGTCCTCCGCAAGAAGCAGGTGGGCATGGCTCAACTCGGGAATACCCTCGGTCACGGTATCCTGAACCAGATTGACCACTTCCATCACCTCGTCGGAGAACTTCCGCACAATGAGGTCCAGCAGGGTCGATGTCTTGAACGGCTTCGGAAGAAAATCACTGACCCCGCTTTCCTCGAGGTCCCTGTGCAGTTCCTCGTTCCAGAATCCGCTCATGATCATGAACCGCGGCTTGAGCGGGATCCGCTCAAGCTCGGATATGATCTTGACCGCCTCCGTCCCCTTTTTCCCGGGCATGTGCCAGTCGAGAATGACCAGCCGGAATGGATCACCGAAGGGGGCCGCCCCCAGCATC
>JBNGDP010000038.1:0-25715 GCA_049975345.1 Oceanipulchritudo sp.
CCCGCCTGTCGATCCGATCGGTCGCCTTCGAATGCGGCTATGCCGACCTCTCGCATTTCTATCGCGCCTTCAAGGGACGCTTTGGCATGAGTCCGGGAAAGTGGCGGGATCAGCCTTAAAAAACATCAAATGGTAAGTAACTATGATGAAAAATGATGATTCACTGGTTGATAAGGGCATACAAATGGATCAACGTAGGATGCCATGAGGATCACAGTCGACATTGCGGAATCGACGCTTGCGGAATTGCAACGGATCACAGGGAAGGGGAAAAAGAGTCCTGCGGTGGCCGAGGCTGTGCGGGAATACGTCAAGCGGCATCAGGCGCGCGAACTGGGCCGCCTGCTTCGTGAAGGGGCGGTGGATTATCCCGTCACGAACGAGGAGATTGAGCAACAGGACCGATGAGCCATGGTAGTGGTGGATACCTCCATATGGATTGAGGCCAGCCGCCGCGACGGCGATGCGGCATGCAAACTTGGCCTGGAGGGTTTGCTTGAGGAGTATGAGGCGGCCGTTTGCGGGCCGGTGCTATTGGAATATCTGGGCGGTGCTCGAAAGCGGGAACGCAGGTGGCTCCAGGATCAGATGAGGTGCCTGCCGCGGTTGGAAGTTGAAAATCATCATTGGGATGCCGCTTGCCGGAATGCATGGAGTCTGCGCGACAGTGGGGAACCAATCCCATGGAATGACATTCTCATCGCGACGGTCGCGTTGGAAGCAGACCTGCGCGTGTATGCCAGGGATACACATTTTAATGTCATGGCGGAGCGATTGGGGCTGCGACTGTACCAGCCTGGTTATTGCGGACGCTTTGCCGCTGGATGAGGGTGTGGCGCCCTGCCAAATGACCTCAATCCCAGAGTACTGGGATATTTTTTCCGGTCCTTGCTTATCAAGGCTATGCCGAATGGCACTCGGTTAAGCGGGGTTGTCGGGGCTTCTCCCGAATGGCTGGGCTTCCGAGGGGATTGGAGTTTGGCCATTTTACCGGGCCGCAGATGGCCTCGAAGAGGCCGCATATCATAGCCCAGGGCAAGGAGGCCGTCAGGCCGACGCGGCCCTGGGTCGAAGCAAGAAAAAGTCCAAGCCCCAACGGGGCGACATATCTTTTTGTGACGCCACTTTTGAATGCCGCCCCGTTGGGGCTTTGCATGTTTTTGCCAGGTTTCCCAGGGCTGCGCATTCGTTATACTCATGCTTGCCCTGGGCTATAATATGCGGCCCCTTCGGGGCTTTCTGGGTAACCGTATCTCTGGCCCCGTTGGGGCCATTTTTGCGTCGCGACATCTTGGACAGTGTCCAAAATTCAGATCCGACTTTGGGAGGGACGGATTGACGCTCCCTCCTTAGCCGAGTGCCATTCAGGCTATGCCATGGAGTTGGGCGGTGATAATAGACCAGGTCTAGACAAGCCGGGAAGGAAGGGGCGTCATGCGGTTAGTTAACGGTTGCAACTAAAAGGGAATTGATAATTGAAGTCCCAAGGCAGTGCAATTGAACAGTATGAGCAGCTTCTGGAAGGACAACTGGGAAGAGAGCAAGCAGCACCTGACCGACTGGTGGAACCAGGATGGATTGGTGATCGGAAAGTGGGGGGCGCTGCCCGGAGACAAGCCGCACGAGGAGCTGCCCGAGCCGGTCCCCGCAAGCCGGGAAGAGTGGCAAACGAATCCATTGGTGCGCGCGGCGCATGAGCATTACCGGCTGGCCAACAGCTGCTTTCCGGGCGACATCCTGCCGATCACCGCGCCGGATCTCGGGCCGGGATCCTTGTGTGTGCACCTCGGATCCGAGCCGGATTTTTGCCGCAAGGACACAATCTGGTTTCATCCTGCATTCGCGGATGTGGACGACGTGGAGGAGATTGCCCCTTTGCGCTTCACCGGTGAGGACAAATGGTGGAAATTTACCGAGGCCTACATCAAGGAAATCCAGGGCCTCAGTCAGGGGCGCTACCTTATTGGTTTTCCAGACCTCTGCAACGACATGGACATCCTCGCCTCACTGCGCGATCCAAACAACCTGCTGATGGACATGATCGAGGAACCGGACTGGGTGGAGCAAAAGCTCAAGGAGATCAACGTCGCTTTCAAGGAAGTGTATTCACGGATTCACGACATGCTTGACCCGTACGGCACGCTGGGCACAGCCAGCCGGTCGTTCTTCATCTGGAGCCCGGGCAAGACAGGGAAGTTCCAGTGCGACACCTCCGTCATGTTTTCCGAGGAGATGTTTGAGCGCTTTGTCACCCCGCGGCTGACCGAACTGTGCGACTGGGTGGACTATCCGCTCTATCACCTCGACGGGACCGACGCCATGCGGCACTTGGACCAGTTGCTGTCGATTGATTCCCTCAAGGCGATCGAGTGGACGCCCGAGGCCGGCAAGCCGGGCGGGGCGGATCCCTGCTGGTACCCGATGTACAAGAAGATTCTGGCAGCCGGCAAGTCGGTGCAGATTGTCTACCTCAAGCCGCACGAGGTGCCCGGGCTGCTGAATGCCATCGGCACAAAGGGCGTTTACGTGCTGCCGGAGTTTGAATCGGCGGAGGAGGTAGAGGCGCTTTCCAAGGAATGCCGCCAGTCTTAGGGGTTAGGTAAAATTTTCCCCATATCTTGACATCAGCGCATCAAGTCATCATAGCGTTAAAATGCGAACGACCCTGAACATTAAAGAGGATGCCCTGGCTTATGCGAAGGAGCGTGCCCGGGCCAGCGGACAGTCCCTAGGGGAGGTTGTTTCGGAGGTTCTTCGGGAGGCGGCTCGTCCCCGGGCTGGTGGCATTGAGCTGTCGGAAGACGGGATGCCTTACATTCCGGCAAAGGCGGGCAGCAAGCAGGTGAGTTCAGAGCGTGTTCGGGACGCGCTTGATCGGGAGGAAATCGAGAAGCATGCGTTTACTCGACGTTAATGTGCTCTTAGCCAACGCCTTGGAGAGCCATGAGGACCACCTGGCAGTGCGCCGCTGGCTTGTTAGCCATTCGGGCATGCCCTTTGCCACATGCGCGTTGACGGAATCCAGCCTGATGCGTCTGCTGATGAACCCGGCCATTAATGAGACGCCTATTGATACAGCCACCGGTATTGAGTTACTCCGGCATTTGCACGCGCATCCATCGCACCGGTATCTCGACAAATTACCGCCTGTCACCGGTCCGGTCGTGGCTGGTCTTCTATCACGGGTCAGTGGATACAGGCAAGTGACGGACGCCTATTTGGTCGGCGTGGCCCATGCCAATGGCGGGAAGCTGGCCACTTTGGATCAAAAACTGGCGACCCTGTTCGGGCCGGATGTCCTTGAACTCATTGAGCCGGATTGAGACATCGGCAAGTTGACGCAATCAGTCGATGAGAAGCCTGACAAACGGGCCCTCGCTGCTGACCGGCTGGCGGACGCGGACGGTAACGGTTTCCGTGCCGTCGAAATTGTTGACCTGGGTCCCAAATTCCTCGAATTGCTCCGCCCCGGTCAGCCACTCGGGTGAGCCAAGGGAAGGAACCATTTCCAGGGAGTAGGTCACTCCATCCACGGTGTAGCCTGTCGCTAAGGATCCGGAACCACTGCCTGAACGGCGTCTGTAGCTGAAATGCAAGTACAGAGAGTTTCCCTCCTGCACAAGGCGGGTTTCCGGCGAGACATAAGGAGCGTCATCCAGCAGCGGATTTGACCGAAGGGCGAACTCCAGTTTGTTTGGCATGGCATCGCCATCCGGATCAGCTGAATCCGCGGCGTCACCGATTGGTTCGGTCGTCCCGAAGTAGATTGCCCGCCAGATTTGGAGAGCGGTTGTATTTGAAGCGGATTGGATAAAGACGGTCGCCCAGTCGCCAATGCCGCCGGGTCCCTCGGCGCGCACCCTGTAGAAATAGGCACCCGGTGCATCAAGGTCGGTCCACGTGGCGATGTCCGGCATTCCGGAGTTGTACACCTCCTGCCATGGGCCGTCGCTGGAGGCGGAACGCTGAATACGGTATGTGGATTCATCGACCGGCTCGTCGGTCCAGGTTAATTTGACCCGGGTGCTTCCGGTGCGGAGGGCGAGCAGTCCTGACGGGGTGAGTGGCTTGCCGGGCTGGCCGTTGACGGTCAGGGTAATTGGGCCGCGGGATTCCTTTTCCCAGGAGCTGCCGTTGACGAGGAAGTAGTAAGTGGTCCCGACAGTTGCACTGAAGACGACTTTTCGGTTGGCGAGATCATCCCTCTCATCGTAGGTGTCTCCATTGTCGAATGAGCCTTCGGTGGCTTGTTTTGTAATCTCCAGCAAATCTCCGATGGCGGTACCTGTGTACACCCCCAGTTCCGCATAGATAAAACTTCCCGTGGTCTCGACTGTGGTGATTCCCGATGCGGGCGCCGTCCATTTCCACCAAACGGAGGAATTGGTAGCCCCGGTCTTCTTCCATGTGGGATCAATATCGGGCTCGCCAGGTTCCTCTGTGGCTCCGACGTTGTGGCCGTGGACGGTCCGTCGGGAACCGGTTATTTCGATGGCGCCGGTGAAGTTGTCGTTTTCGGGGGTCTTCGAAAGGAGCAAGCCGCTTTTGAATCCCTTGTGGGAACCGGAACCGCTGCCGTCCAAGTCCACTGCGATGTAGTAGGTCTGCCCGGCAACGGATTGGAACGAGGCTTGGGCTGGAATGTAATCCGTCGTGTAATTGTTGTTGTTGGCATTCGCTTCCCTGAAAAAGTCCACAAACTCCTGATTACTTTGCGGGTTGCTGTAGACGGCGATTCCCGGTCTCCTGCTGTCCTGTGTATCGAAGATATCACTGGCCGTAGCGACATGGTAAAGCGCGCTGTCAGGCGCGGTCCATTTCCACCAGGCCGAGTGGGAAAACCGATCGCCATGTATGGGTTCGTCCGGTTCACGGGTGGCAAACTTGAGGTCGATAAACTCCTGGTGATAATCGCCCACAATCTCCCTGGCATCGGCGAGGTTATCGTTCGCCAAAGAGCCCTTGGTGATATTGAAGCTGATCACAGACCTGTAGCACCATTCGGATTTTGCCCCGTCCACTTCGGAGAGCGGGCCAACCTTGCTGTCGAGGGCAATCTGGTACGTTGTTCCGGCAGTTGCCTCGAAGACCACCATGGCATTGTAATCACGCATGGAAATAGCCCCGTTGCCAGCGACCTTGACCAAGTTACTGAGTTCCGAGCCCGTGTAGACGGCGATCTGCATCCGACCCCCGTTTTTGTTCATGTCAGGATTCAAACCAAGGGCAAAGAAGCGGTCCTTGAGGAAACTATGAACGGTATCAAAAACATATGAGCCGGATTCCGGGGCGGTCCATTCGTACCAAAGGGAACGGCCTCCATATTCGCGGGATATATGGACAGGTTCCCCCGGCTCAGAGGTCGCGGCGAAGTTGGCATCGGTCATCGAAATTTTGGACCCGTAGAGGATTTTTCTCTCCGCGAAGTTGTCGTTTGGATTCTGCCAAAGGCTGAATCGGTGAATCTCCTCCTTGTCGCTTCGGGTGGTTCCCAGTGCTATGTAGTAAGTCTTTCCAGCCTCAGCGTTCCAGTTGAACTCACCCGATGCCCACCATGTGAACCAGTGCGAACTGGCTCCGGCGAGAGGGACAAGATCCGCGAAGGTGGCACCGTGGGCGGGACCCTCATAGACGGCGACGACAGAGACCATGTTTGACCCGAATGCGGAGGCGGATGTGCGCCGGGCTGTGTTGGAATCGGCGGTCCATTTGAACCAGAGGGTCTTATTCGCGGTCGAGATCTCCGTTTGCACATCCGCCTTATTGTGAAAATCGTTGTCGGTGGCATGAAATAGCTCACCCGTTTCCCGGGTGGCCCCAAAGTTCGGGTATTCCCGCTGGACAAAGAAGTTAGTCAGTACCTCAGCGCTTGCGAGGTCGTCGTTGGCGGGGCGCTGGAAGGGTACCAGGCTCAGTTTCAAATCGCCGGCCCCGTCGATCGTGGGTGAACCCACCTGGAAGTAATAGGTTTTGCCAGCTACGGCAGTGAAGCGCACCCATGCGTCATTGTCCACACCGTTCTGGTCGCCTGAGCCGATCAGGGTAAACTCGTGGAACCATGCCGGGTCGCCATCGGTCTCGTACACGTTCAATTTGGCCAGAGCTCCACTGAAATGCGTATTGACGGCAAATTCGCCGCCGGCTGTCGCGGTCCAGGCATACCAGACAGTGGAGGTCAAGTTGGTCAGGCCGGGTTCACCGCCCTCAATGGAAGCGCCCAGGTTACTGCCTTCTATGACAAGGGGGGATTCCAAGGATGCTGTGCCGTCGAGGACAAGCGCATTGCTCCAACTGTCATTCGGGACTTCAAACTCAGGCTTCAGAGACAGGGTGATCAATCCTGGTATAAACGCGTCCCCACCTGCATCGAGGGCGATGGTGTACACCGTTCCCGGAACAGCATTCAGGATCCGGGCACGTGTGATGGCACCGCTCTGCTCACGCTGACTGGCGACGCTGGCGAGTGAGCCAAGGGAGTCACCGACATAAATTCCCAAAGCCGTGGCGGCGTCGACACTGACCACGTAATCGCCTGCGGTTTCAGGCGACCAGAACCACCAGAGCGAGCTCTGCCCGGTTGCCCCGGCGTGGCTGGGTTCGCCTGGTTCCCGGGTTGCGGCCGCGAGGGCACCCTGAGGAATGGCGTAGTTGAACGAATCCCCGTTCAGTCCAATGGCGTCGGCAAAATCATCATTCTGCTGCTGGGTAAATCCGCGCACCCGGACGATGCCCCGTTCACCACTTTTGCCATCGGTGACAATCCAGTAGGTCTTGTTTTGCTGGGCGGTGAACCGCACTTCACTGAAGGTGTCGGGGTAGGGGCCATCGTCGTTCGAGGTGACAAGATTGAGATCGCCAAAGGTGGGGTTGGCGCTATCCGATTCGTAGACGGCAAGAAGTGTATCGAAAACGCTGTTACGCGTGTTCAGGACAACTTTCCTTGATGAATCTGCAAGCGTCAGCTTCAGCCAGAGTGAACCGCCACCAGGCTGACCGGCATGCAACGGTTCTCCTTCCTCGCGGCTGGCGTTGGTGTTGTCGGAGGAATAGGTGAACGGGAAATCGGGCACAGCCAGGGCATCTGCCAACTGGTCCTCAACGGGCGGTCCTGAGAAGGTGATCCGAACGTAACCGTCGGCATCTGCTTTGCCAGCCACGGCAATGTAGTAGGTTTGTCCGGCAAGGGATTCCCATTGGACGCGGCTCCATGGGGCACCCTCAAAATCATCACTTTCCGTGATCAATGCCAGAGTGGAGAGATCGGAACCGGTATAGACGGCAATGACCGTGTCGAAGTCACTGCCGAAGGTGCTGGCCAGGGTTGTGCCTGTGTTGCTTGCCTCCCATTTGTACCAGATGGAACCTGTCCCGGTTCGACTGTGAGCGGGTTCACCGGGTTCGTCAGTGGCATGCCGGGTTGTGCCGCGCAACACGGAGGGATCGGTGGGGATCAAGGCTGCATTCGACCAATCGTCATTGTAGGGGGCATCGCTTGTTGTCATCAGGGCGTCGTGCAGGTTGACCACGCCACCTGTACTGATGAGACCGGACAGGGAAGGAAGGGTACGAGCGGATTTGAGAAGGCGGTTTTTTATAGCCGAGGGATCACTGGAAGGAAACCGGGCAGCCACTAATCCTGCAACTCCGGTCACTGCGGGTGAAGCCATGGAGGTGCCGCTTTGCTCAAGGTAATGGTTGTCGCTGTTGATCCCGAGTGAGTAGATTCCCTGGCCCGGTGCGGCAATTTCGACGGAACCCGCACCATAATTGGAAAATCCTGCCAACTCATCATTACGGGTGGTGGCAGCGACCGACAGGACGTTGTCCACTTCGTAGTTTGCTGGATACTGGTTGAAGTTGCTATTGTCCTGTTGGTCATTCCCAGCCGCCGCGACGACCAGCAAGCCGCCCTCGTTGGCCATTGTCAGGACATCAAACAGTGACTGGTTAAAGCGGGATCCTCCCCACGAATTATTGGTGACTCGGACGCCTGCGTTCAGGGCATACTCGAAGCATTCAATGGCATCGGAGGTGGCGCCGCCCTGGTCGATAAAGCGCAGGGCCATGATACGAGCCTTCCAGGCAACCCCGGTGACCCCGAGGCCGTTGTTGCCCACGGCGGCAATCGTTCCGGCTACGTGTGTACCATGTCCGTTCGTATCCATCGGATTACCATTGTCGATGATCGCATCAATTCCGTGGACATCATCGATGTAACCATTGGCATCGTCATCGACTCCGTTGGTCCGTTTGGAATTTCCGAATTCATCCAGGCCATCCTCCCCGGGATTGACCCACATGTTGGCGGCAATGTCCTCATGTGTGTAGCGCACTCCGGAATCGATCACGCCAATGAGGATGCTGGAGGCATCTGTGCGGATGTCCCAGCCCTCCGGGGCATCAATGTCGGCATCATCGGTCCCTCCCTCCTGACCGGTGTTGTGCATCCCCCAGAGGGAGCCATCCGCATAGCCTGGATCATTTGGGGTTGCGGTAGGCCGGACGATGAAGTCCGCCTCAGCGTAGGCCAGCAGGTCATCCATGGTCCCGAGGCTCTCCAGTGTGTCCGGGATGGTATTGGGATACGCTTCCGGCAGATTGATCCGGTAGATACCGATCCGGCTGAGCTGACGGGCAACCAGTCCGGTCTGGCGCATGCGTTCCTGAAAGGCGGTTTCCTTTTGGGGCAGGATGCGCACCAGCACCTGGTCGGCGACCATTTCCGTCCGGTCCTCGATGATTTCATTCCCGTCACGGTCGAATGAGAGGGTCTCCTCGATCCGCACCGGGTAGGGGAGCCGTTTCGGCTGCACAACCGTGACGCGGCGAATTTGGCCGGTGTGCGGGTCGCGGATTTCGGCGAGATCAAGGATCCGGGAATCCGGCCAGGCGGGATGGGCGGAGCGCTCGGCGGCTGCTGCGCTCGCTGAATCCATTGGGGACTTTTTCAGTTGAGCGGCCCGGGCGACCCCCGCTGGGGTTTGTAGCGGCGGGCCGGAAACGACCCCGTGCCGACTTTCCTTCACCGGAAAGTGCATGACATACCCAATGCCGGCCAAAATCAGGCAGGCGACCAATAGAATAAGAGAGCGCTTCACTGTTGCTGCCAATATTCCGGGGGCGCGAAAGAACTGTCCAATTTGCGGCTGCTTAAATCGTTAATCGTGGCCCGGCTCCTCTTCGCAAAGGCTGCCGTTAGCCGTCCATGCATCGGAATCCGTTTAACAGGTTTACTGTGAAATCGTTTGTTCGAGTCGGCGGAATTTTTCTGAATTAACCGTGTTATCGCGGATATTCCGTTCCTCCAAGCACACCTCAACTCAATTCAAAATGAAAAGACTACTCCCAATTCTTCCCTGTATTCTTTCCAGCCTGGCCGCCAGTGCGCAGGTTACCACCCTTGTCGACTTGGATGGAGGGACCTATACGGCGACCACGCTCAGCGGTGGGGCTGGCAATTTCACTAATTCAGACTTCGACAGAGACGGCACTGCGGACGATTCCGGCAAGGCCAGAACATTCGCCGGTTCGGTCGCGGATTCCTCCTACGTAATGGATGGGCGTGGCAGCGTTGCCAATCTGGACAGTGCGACTCAAGCTAACTGGTCCTTGTTCCGCTTCTTAGGAGGTACGGGGAGTAACAATTCTATCGCGTTCCGACCAACCAGCGATACCGACCCAAGCACGTCGATGGCCTATTCTGCCTGGACGAGTTTTGAATCTTCAGGGTGGTTAGCCTCCACCGCCGGAACCGGTCCCACCGGCCTCAGTCTCAGCATGGACGTCAATAATGTCATCGTAGATTCAACCGTCCGGTTTTTTATCAAAGCGGATGGGGAAGAGTATGTGAGTGCCACGTTTTGGACTGGCGATGTGACCGGGGCCACGATCCCTGACGTCTCGGCAGAATTATGGTACGTTCTCGACGCCTTTGATATTGATGACCTGCTGGCCAAT
This sequence comes from Oceanipulchritudo sp., assembly GCA_049975345.1. Classification (GTDB taxonomy): domain Bacteria; phylum Verrucomicrobiota; class Verrucomicrobiia; order Opitutales; family Oceanipulchritudinaceae; genus Oceanipulchritudo. The sequence goes on from JBNGDP010000038.1 coordinate 9,958, forward strand.
ACCTCTGGTTCCGCAGTTTTAGGCTCCACGTTCACCAATATTACAGCCGTCGGGGTTCAGACTGAGTTAGTTGGGTTTGATGGGACTGTCTCATCTACCAGCATCGGCATCAACGTCGATAATTTCGTTGTCACCGCCGAACCGCTTCCCTTCACGGTTGCCGCATTTGGTGAATCGGTGAATTACACAACTTCCGGGCGGGCGCTCCGCCTTGTTGACGGCAGCAACGCGACCGCTAGTGATATCAACCGGCCCTTTTCAGCCACTGCTCCAATGCAACCGTTGCCCGGATCTGATCCCGGTTCGCCCGAATTTTTCGGTGGGTGGGGCTTTGCCGACGGAACTGGCGAGAATTTCGCCAGCCCAACGACTTTCGTCAATGATAATGCCCTTTCCGGCGGATTTGACGGACCATGGTTTTCCCTTGCTCCTGTTGCAACTGTTCCTGAGACGTTTGGGTTTCTGATCCTGTTCGACGTGAACGTCATCGATTACCAGACGCTTGAAAGCTTTGTTTTTGCTGCTTCGCGGACCATCGGAGCAGGTCAATCCGCGGCAGCCCGGGCGGTCGTCCGCGTCGGAGGAAACTACTACATCGGAAGTAATGAAACCATCTTCAATTCCACTTACGAGGAATACCCACTGGATTTCATCAATCTCGAAAGCTACGATCCTGTGACGGATATAGTTTACACCGCTGGCACCCCATCCACGCTGAATGATACGGACCAAGTGGATGCCGTTGGCGTGTATTTCGAACGACGCTGGACTGAGAGTTATGATCCTGCCGGAGGGAATATCAATTTCGGAGTCGGCAAGATCCTGGTGATCGGCTTCGATGGGGATGCTCCTGAACCGCCCCCGGCGCCCACGGTCCGTATCCTCGAAGATTCCGGATCCATTGTCATCCTGACAAGCACTCAGGCTGGCACCACCTACCAATTGCAGAAATCCGACACCGGACTTTCCGGCTTTGCCGATGTGCCCGGTCAATCCACGCTGGGGGATGGCAATGAATATCCCTTTGTCGAGTCACTACCGGCAGCCGGGCAAAAGGCCTTCTACCAGGTCCGGACGGATCCCTGATTTTGAGGATCTGTTCTCAAACACGGGTGGTCGCCATTCCGCTGGCGTTGGGGCAGCTGACCGGTTCGGCCGGATAATATGAAGCGGTCCATCGGAACTTGGTTGTTCGCTCTCGGTCACGCCGGCCTGCTACTGTCAGGGAATATACCCCTGGACATGGATACGGTGGTGGGCGCACAGATTGATGAGAGTCTGGCCCAGGTGACCCTGTATGTCGATAATCGCCATCCTGAAGCGAGTGATCTGCACTCCGGATGGGATGTGGAACAACCCAAGGAAACAATTGCTTCGGCGCTGGAGGCTGCGTTCAACCATATGGAAGTGCAGGACGAAGGGGTCAGGATTTACATAGCTGCCGGTGAGTATGCCAGTCCGGCCTTTGCTTACGAGAGCGGAACTCCGAACCAGAATGACAACCTGCTCATTGTGGAGGGTTCTGAACGTGGCCGGGTTGTCATACGTAATTCCGAGGTGGTTTTTAAAAACGAGATTCTCTCCCTCGGAGACGGGCTCTTCAAGCTGCCATGGATGGAAAATGCCGGACTGAGCGACCGGCCATGGTGGCTCAGTGCGAGTGACATCGCGACGGAGATCGGCCATCGCCGGGAAATGCTGTATGTCAACGGGGAGCCGCTCGAACCGGTAAACCTGGAAGGGTATTCCCATGTCATCAATTCAAACAATCGTGTGGAATGGACCTACACCGGGGGCTATCTCGGGCCGGAGGCGGTTTCCAAGCCGGGCACCTTCGGGGTATCGGAGGTTGAGGATGATGCCATCTACTTTCGTCTGCCGGAGGGGGTTGCCCTGGCGGACTCAGAGATCCGGAGGGGACTTCTCGGCAGCTTTTTCTCATTCCGGGGAAAAAACAACCTGGTCATTCGCAACCTCGTTCTTCAGGAATCCGGCAATTTCCACGAGGATCCGGCAATCCGCGTTTGGGGAACTGCTGAAGAACGCGGGCGCAACGTCCTCATCGAGGATATTGAAATCCGCAATATCGGATCCGGGGAGGGCCTGACGGTATCGATCTTTGAGAACATTACCCTGCGCAGGCTCATCATCCGCGGCGGGGGCGGCAACGGCATTACCGGCACACAGAATTTGAACCTTGTCATGGAGGACCTGGACGTTTCCGAAAATAACTGGCGATCACAGCTTGCTGGAATGCGCCGCTGGACCGTGGCAGGCTGTAAACTTCTGAAGACAACCGGCCTCAAGATCGACCGCTACATCGCCTGGCGCAACGGGGCCTCCGGATTCTGGATGGATTCGGCGGTCAATAATGTCCGCATCCGCGATATGGTGTCGACTGACAATTGGGTCTTCGGGCTCTACAATGAAAAAAATGATGGTGATACCCTTATTCAGCGGAGCGTCTTCGTGGACAATGCCGATTACGGGCTGTACACCGCCGCGTCGTCGGCCATGACACTGGAGGATTCCCTTGTTCTCCGGAATGGCAACTCGGCAATCGGGATTCGGCCAGGATCCCAAGATAATGCCTTTTCCGGGAGCACCCTGGTCGGCGACTTGATCAAGGGTTCTGCCCTGTTTTCTTTTGAGGGCGATGATCCAGCCTTTGCGAACTTGTTTGTGCGGACTTACTCGGGTAATCACAATATATACTGGGCCCCCTTCGTGACCCGGGTCTTTGACGCGGGCGGATTCACCGACTTGGCGGGCTGGCGGGAGGCCATTCGGGATGGGCAGGAGCTGGATTCCATCTGGGAGGATCCTGGATTTGCAGAAGACCTGAGCGGATTTTGCCGCACTTATGTCTATGAGGCGAACGGGGTGCGCACGCTCGAAGATCTCCATCGATTCCCGTATTTCCAACAGGGACTCTGGTCGTCCTATATCGATCGCCCGGTTGCGGAGTTGCCCCGGAACTGGCGCCGGGAGGTAATCCTTGAAACACACGCCCGGCTGGTTCCAAACAAGGAGGGCTCTTATGAATTGACGATGTCTGCCGGTCAACCGGCGGCGCTCTTTCTCGGAATGGATGGTGACCTGAGCTCCGTTTCCCTTGATCCTGTCCTGGAATTGACCGAACCGGTTGTCTTTCGTTCCTGGGAAAGCGGGACCGTGGCCTCTGTCACAATCGAAGCCGTGGGATCCCAACCGGTTTACGCGGTGATCCGGAGCGTTGTTTCCGCTGATGCCGAAGATGTGCACCTGTCGCTTGCCTGGAAAGAACCGGGTAATACGGAATTTTCAGTCATTTCGGCCCCATGGCTGGATAGCGGGGATGAGGTGACCGGAAATGCCGCCTTGCCGGGGACTGTGTTCCGGGAGGCTGACGGCGAGGGTTGGGTTTGCGGCTGGGGACCTCTGGAGGCGGCTTATTATCCGTGGTGTTTGGATCCGCTCCGGGGGACGCTTTACTTTGTGCAGGCCGGAGATACGACCTTTTGGATTTACCAGGAGGATCTGGGCTGGGTTTACCTCAACGCGGCCTGGTATCCGTACCTCTATCGCGTGGGAACCGGTAATTGGGTCTATGAGCTGGTCCCCGGAATCGGTGTCGCCCCGTGGTGGTATGACTATGCAAGCGGGGAGTGGTTAACAAGTTTAATGGCAAAGCGGTTGTTCTATACAAAGTAAGCGACCTGAATTGAGCCAGTTAATCTTATTCAATCCTGTTATCACCTGAACTCCAAAATCAAAATGAATAAATTACTCCCAGCACTTCTTGGTCTCAGCATCTCCCTGGCCGCCAGCGCACAGATTACCACCCTCATCGATCTGGACGGGGGGACTTATACGCCCACCACGCTCAGCGGTGGGGCTGGAAGTTTCACCAACTCAGATTTCGACCGGGATGGCACAGCGGATGATTCCGGCAAGGCCAGATCATTCGCCGGTTCGGTCACGGGTTCCTCCTACGTAATGGATGGGCGTGGCAGCGTTGCAAATCTGGACAGTGCAACCCAAGCTAACTGGTCCGACTTCCGCTTCACTGGAGGAGCAGGGAGTAACAATTCCATCGCGTTCAGACCAACCAGCGTTACCGACCCAAGCACGTCGATGGCCTATTCGGCCTGGACGAGTTTTGAATCTTCAGGGTGGTTAGCCTCCACCACCGGAACCGGACCCAGCGGACTCAGCCTCAGCATGGACGTCAATAATATCATCGTTGATTCAACCGTCCGGTTTTTCATCAAGGCGGATGGGGAAGAGTATGTGAGTTCCACCTCTTGGACCGGGGATGTTACTGGCGCGACCATCGCTGATGTATCGGCTGAGTCATGGTACGTTCTCGACGCCTTTGATATTGATGACCTGCTGGCCAATACCTCTGGTTCCGCAGTTTTAGGCTCCACGTTCACCAATATTACAGCTGTCGGTGTCCAGACTGAGCTGGTCGGGTTTGATGGGACCGTGTCATCTACCAGTATTGGCATCAACGTGGATAGCTTCGTCGTCACCGCCGTGCCCGAGCCGTCGACTTACGCCCTGCTGGCGGGGATGGCGACCCTCGGGTTGGTGATGTTCCGCCGTCGCCGGGTGCGCGGCTAAGCCCATCGAACAGGTTTTTTTCAAGGGTTAGGGGTTTTAAACCATGCGCCGGTCGGCTTGAGGAGAGCGGCCGGCGCTTTTATTTTCGATTATTCGCTCTGACGTTCCTACACCTGTCCTTAATTAATCATTACAATACTTTCGCATGCATCCCTATCAAGATCCGAAGCTTCCGATTCCCGAGCGCGTGGCCGACCTGTTGTCGCGCATGACGCTGCGCGAGAAAGTAGTACAGTTGTTCCATCACTGGAAATCGACGGACACGCACGAGACGCTGAACACGTACAAGGCGGACGGGGTAGGGACGGTCTACCAGCAGTGGGTGGATGTGAAGGAGCTGCAACGGCACTGCGTGGAGAACACACGCCTGGGGATCCCGGCGAATGTTGCCGGTGAGACGCTGCACGGGGCGACCGGAAAGGGGACTATTTTTCCGATGCCGAATGCCATGGCGGCCAGTTGGAATCCGGAGTTGCTGCACCGGGTCTACACGCATATCGCGAAGGAGGCGCGGATGCGGGGCGTCAACAACTGTATGGCACCTGTCCTTGACGTGCACCTGGATCCGCGCTTCGGGCGGATTGACGAAGGCTTCGGGGAGGATCCCTTCCTGACCTCCCGGATTGCCGAGGTGTGCGTGCGCGCCCTGCAGGGCGAGGGGGAGACCATCGATAGCGAGCACATCGCCGTCACCGCGAAGCACTTTGTGGCCTACGGGCACGGCGAAAACGGTCAGGACGGCGGAGCGGCGGACCTTTCCGAGCAGACTCTGCGCGAAATTCACCTGCGACCCTTCAAGGCGGCTTTGGAGGCCGGACTAATGGGTATCATGGGCGCCCATCAGGAAGTGAACGGCGTGCCCTGTCATGCCAATGAATGGTTGCTGCGCGATATCCTGCGCGACGAATGGGGTTTCAAGGGCGTCCTGCTTTCCGATGCAGGCGACGTGAACATCCTCTGTTCATTCGGGCTGGCCAAGGACTACCGAGATGCAGGCGTGCAGGCGTTGACGGCCGGCGTGGACCAGGAGATGTACGTGGCCGGCTTCGAACACTTGGAAGCGGCCGTGCAGGACGGCGAGCTCGAGGAGCGGCTGATCGACGAGGCCGTTGCGCGGGTACTGCGCCTGAAATTCACCTGTGGCCTTTTTGAGAACCCCTATCCGCAATGGTGCGACGATGCGGAACTCGATTCGCCGGAGGGACGTCAGCTTGCCTATCAGGTTGCCGCGGAGGGTATGGTGCTGCTGAAGAACGAGAACAACTTCCTTCCGATTGATCCGTCTTCGGTGAAGACGGTGGCGGTCATCGGGCCAAATATCAACCATTTGAAAAACCAGCACGGTTGCTACACCCGCACGGGCGCCCACACGGTGACTCCGCTGGAAGGCCTGCGCAATCGCCTGCCGGCCGACGTGGAGGTGCTTTCTGCCGAGGGCTGTTCGATCATGGATGACAGCGAGGACGGCCTGGCCGAGGCGGTGGCGATCGCCCAACAGGCCGATCTCGTTGTACTGGTCGTTGGGGATGCCTTTGAAAGCTGCAGGGAATGTTACGGCGCCAAGACCGGCGACCGTACCCAGCTGAACCTCTCCGGCGGACAGTCGCGCCTCGTCCGGGAAGTGGCGGCCGCCAATGCCAACACCGTATTGACGCTCATCAATGGCCGCCCGCAGGCCATTGTGGAAGAACAGGACCTCGTTCCCGCAGTGGTGGAGGCCTGGCGCTGTGGCGAGGAAGGCGGCAATGCCCTTGCGGATATCCTGCTCGGCAAGGTCAACCCCTCCGGGCGCATTACGACCACCTTTCCCAGGAGTTCGGGTCAGCTGCCGATGTATTACCACCGCAAGAAACGTGGCTTCAGGAACCGCATGTGCACCTTTGAAAGTCCCGATCCGCTCTATCCGTTCGGCTACGGGCTCAGTTACACACGCTTTGACTGGTCGGACTTCACGGTTTCCCCGGAAAGGGTCAGCAAGGAGTCAGACGTGACCGCGCGTATCAGCATTACCAACACAGGCGACAGGGACGGATCCGAAGTTGTACAGATCTACATGCGCGATCCCCTTGCCTCCATGACCCGGCCCATTCGCAAACTGGTGGGATTCCAGAAAATCCACTTGAAGGCGGGCGAGACCAAAACTCTCGAAATCCCGGTTCCCGTATCCGAATTTGGATACTATGACCGGAAGTGCCGGTTCGTTATTGATGAGGGAACCATTGAGCTGATTGCCGCCCGGCACGCGCAGGATGAAGGTCTTCACAGGGAAATCATGATCGGGCAAAGCAGTGGTGTTGACACCAGGGCCGCCCTTGAAAGCGACCGCGTTCTGATCCCGGATTGATAAGCGGGTGCTTGCGCCAATCCCCTTCTGGGGTTAACGATTTCAGCTTGGCGGGTCTGGCCTTCACGTGGGGAAAGCCCTGTATTTCCACGCAGGTGGTTCCATTATGGTGGCAACCGCCTCTACGATTGTTTAACCTCAAACATCATACTCCATGAAACGATCACTACTGACCATTATACTGGCAGGCTTCGTGCCTGTCCTGCTGCCCGGGCAGCCAACTGCGGACGGTGGAGACACCGAAGTCTTCGAACTCAGTCCCTACGAGGTGGACGGATCCGGCGACGTGGGTTATTATTCGGCCAATGCCTTCAGTGCGTACCGGATAAACATTCCCGTGGCGGAAGTCCCCTTCAACATCACCATCGTCAATGAGCAATTCATTGATGATATCAAGGCGACCAACCTTGACGAGATTATCAAGTACACGCCTGCCGTGTCCCAGCCCTTTGATGACAACAACATCCAGCAAGGGGCGCAATACACCATCCGCGGCATCGGAACATCCCGGGTCAAGCGGAACGGGTTTGTCCGCTACTACCAGGTGGACACGACCAACGTCTCGCGCGTTGAGATCGTCAAAGGCCCCGCCTCCGCGCTCTATGGAACAGCCGAACCGGGTGGTGTCATCAACTACGTGACCAAGCGCCCGACGACCGAGACGACGGGCGAACTTGGCCTCACCGTCGGAACCTGGGACTACTGGCGCTGGAACGCCTCGCTCTCGGGCCCGATCGGCGACAAGAGCCTCCTCTACCGGGTTGACCTCTCTTATCTTGACCGCGAAGGCTACCGCGACTGGGACTACGAGAAGACCGGGTTTGCCTCCGGCCTTCTGGAATGGCGTCCTACCGACCGCATTCTGCTGCGGGCGGATATCGAGTACACTGACAAGGATTTCCGTCCAATCTCCCGCAACCTGGTCTGGAATCCGGATGCGTATGCCCGTTGGAACGCACTGCCCGATGATCAGAAGTTTGACAACGGAACACTGCGCAGTGTGCCGACGGACGAAAATGGTACCCGTCTCTGGACGGCGGTGGCGGACCACTTCCCCCTGACCATCAACTCGGCCGGGCCGTATGCCTACAACAATACCGAAGTTCTGGTGACAACGATTGAAGGTCAGGTGAAGCTTACCGACAATATCGACTTTCGCGGGGTCATCAGTGACGGCAGTTCGGAAATCGACAACCTGTTCGCCTCCGCCAACCGTTTGCGCGTGACGGGCGACGGGGTTGCCCGGAGCCATCGAAGCCGTCAGTTTGAAAACGACACCTTTACGATGCAGGGTGACCTCATTGGTACATTTGAACTAGGTAAAACCAAGCACCGTGTCCTTGTCGGTGTCGAGTATCTGGAAGACGATTTCTCGGGACAGAGCTACCAGCAAACCGGCGGCTCCCAGCTCCTGTATTTCTCGCCGACTTCCGCCGGCATACTGCCTGTCGGTGCTGATATACTCGACTATCGGCTCGATCCGCAGACGCGCGACATGGGCCTCTCCGAAGCGGTCAACGAGAACCTCGGATACTACATTTCCTACCAGATGAAGGCCTTTGACGACCGACTGGTCCTCCTGGCAGGTGTCCGCGAGGATGAAAGCACTTCGGAGGATGGTGATGGAAATGAGTCCCGTCCTGAAATAACGCAAACAAGTCCACAGATCGGTGTTAATTACCGCCTGACCCCTTCCCTTGTTGTCTTTGGCAATTATTCCGAGAGCTTTATCCCGCAGGGCGGATTTTTCCGCCGGTTTCCGGCAGACGGAGTGACCGAAGATGATATAATCGAGGAACCGCGTGAGCCCCAAATCGGCGAGGGCTATGAGTTTGGGATCAAACTCGACGGCCTTCTGGACGGCAAGCTGTCCGGGACCATTTCCTGGTTCCAGATTGACCGCTTGAATGTGGTTGCCCCGTTGGTGATCTTCCCTGACGGACCATCCGTGCCGGAAACGGCCTTCCGGGCGGACCGCTACATCGAGGGGGAAACCAGCGAGGGGATCGACTTGTCCCTGGTCTACAGCCCAATGGAAAACTGGCAGATCATTCTCGGCTACGCCAACATGGACTCTGTGCAGAACGATCCGGAAGCTGAAGCATCGCCATACCGCGACTGGCTGACCCGGATTCCGGGTGTTCCCGATGAACAATGGTCATTGTGGACCAAATACGCCTTCACTGAGCGGCTCGAAGGATTGGCCGTGGGTGGCGGTGTCATCTACATGGATGATCGTCGTGGCGGACTCACTCTGGACGACTACATCATTCTGGATTCCTATTACCGTGTTGACCTCTATGCCTCCTACAAATGGGAAATGGGATCCGGCACGGCTTCGGTCAGCTTGAATATCGAGAACCTGTTCGATGAGACGTATTTCCGTCCCGGACCTCTGGTGGAGAATCCGACCAACGGAAAGATCTCCTTCCGATACAGTTTCTAGGATCAGGCTGATTTCGTATCTTTCAACCGGCACTCCTTAACAGGGGTGCCGGTTTTTTCTAAGTATCCGATGAGAGGATGACCGGCATGGCGATTGGTTTGCGGGCGTGGTAAACAAGGATTCCACCGAACGTGGCCCCGATTCCGCCAAAGAGCACGAACAGGCCCGACAAGAACCAGATGCTGATATCGCCGGGAATGATGGCTTCCTCCGGGTTGTCAGGATTGTAGAATATCCGTACGGTCGTTGGCAGGCCATCCTCGTCACGGATGGAATAGGCGGGTGCGAGCTGTTTCCCAATCTTCAGCCGGAATTCAACGAGTTCCCCAGCAGTATCCTCAAATTGGAAGTGGTTCCAGAAGATGTAGGACCTGTCGAAGCGCTCCTTTGCCTCGAGCAGCTCCGCATCAGAAGTCAAGTTGGTAGCCATTCCCCCAATACGTTCCTTGACCACTTTGGAAGCGACAGCGGTTGCCGATTCCCCGGTCAGCAAGAGCTGTAATTTTGGTCCCATTTCTACCATGCCGAAGGTGACCATGGCCAGGCCTCCAAGAGTCATCAGGATTTTCTGCGGCAAGTACCCCGGCTTGTACATCTTGTGGCCATCGGTCCTGGAATCCGGATGGGCGGCTTCCAGTTTCATTTCGGCCTTGGCCTCCGCTTCGGATTCTTCCTGACCACGCTTGTGAATGAGGCCCTTCTTTTCACGCCGGGTAAAAAGGATACAAATGCCCAGACCAAGCGTGCTCATGAAGATCATCCAAAGGTACCCGCTCATGTAATCGTACTTGGGCGGGGCAAAGCGGGTTTCCAGAACAGGTGAGGGGATGGTGATCCGGTTGGCGACGGCCGCTTGGACGCTGCGCTGGTACAGGTCCATGGCTTCGGCAAGCCTGGGATTGCCGGGTCCCAGCGCATCACGGATTTTAAGCAGGGATGCATCTTCGCTGGATATGTTTAACGGGATTTCCAGCGAAGGTGGGTTCGCATAAACAGCCTGCACCCATATTGAATGGCGCTGTCCGTCGCTGCGGTCCCAAACACCGACGTGAGTGGAGCCTTCAAGCTGCCGCAACACGCGCGCCACTGCCCAAATGCGCCTTTCCGGGCTGGGGGGATCGCCAAACCAACCCCATATACCGTACAAAACACGGGTTATTGGAGAAATATAATTATTGAGAGGATCTTCAATCGTCTTCAGCTGCAGGGCAACAGAGGGAACAACCGATTTCAGTCCAATTGGTGCCGGAAATTCGGTACTCGATTCAATTCGTGGTTGGGCAACTTGCTCAAAATCTCTTGCCAGTTGTGCGGTGAACTCAGGACCTGTGTGCTCACCGACTACGCTCAGTTCCAGATAAAAATTGAGACCTCGATTGGCCAGGCGCATGTCCAAAATATCCGGCCGAATCAATCTCAGCTGATCCAGTGTATTTGCCAGATTCCCGGCTTCCGGCCTGCCCGTCAAAGGTATTTCAAACAGCGTGACCAGTCCCGCCTCGACCGCTTCAACCTGTGAACCATCGACCATTAACCGGTCTCCGATGACATTGTGGATTTCCAGGAGGAAGCTGTCTGCAAACGCCTGTTGCTTGCCAGCCAGCCGGGCAATTTCCTCCTCAAGTGGGGCGGCCTCTTCTCCAGCCTGTGCAGCCCGCTCAAGTGCCTCTTCCCGAGCCGAGGGATTGCCTGCAATGGCGGCCCGTTCAGCTGCGGCCTCGGCATTATTCTTCCTGGCCAGTATGACCTGCAGATCGGTCGTCAGCTCATCAATCTGTTCCTTAAGATCCAGGGCCTCCTTGTTTTTACGCCGGATTTCAAAGGCCCGGCCCTCTTCAAATGAAGCATTGGTGGCGTAATAGGTGCTCACGGTCAGTTTATCGCCGTTGGCGATCCCATCCACAGGATCGGTCAAGCGCTCTTCAATCACCGACTGGTCCGCCACCTCTGCCAATGTGATCCTGGCCATATCGCCACCGGGGGGAAGGAACAGCATCGAGTACAGACTGACGAAGACACCGATGCCGTTCAGGGTAATGACCCGCAGGATTTGACTTGTAATATTTCTCCCGGCCACGAAGGTGCCCATTTCATTTCGTGGAACGTAATCAAAGGCCAGCGGCGTGTAGAGCATGCCGAGGATGATTCCGGCCACAGCGGTAATTTCCCCGAACAGGATGACTTCCACCAGTGTTGGGGTATTGTCGAAGAGAATGAACTCCACGTAAATGTAGTAGAAGAGCTCGATGAGGATGGAAATGAAGAGGAGGATTTCAAAGCTCTTCATCCGCGGCAGTTTGTCGGCGAACATGCCGATAAGGATGATGAGGAAAATATTCATCGCCCCCCCCACGGCGATCACCGTGCCCATCTCCTGTTTGGTAAATCCCCACTGTTCTGTATACAGCAGTGCGCTCAGGCTGCCCAGGCTGGCGTTGGAGACAATCCATCCGACAACGAGCAAATAAACCGGCCAGAGATTCCGGTTCAACAGGCTCCCAAAGAAATTTCCCAAACTGAATCTTTGCCCGCGCAGTTTACTCGGTTGGTAGGTTTCCCTGACCCCCAGCACAATAATCAGGCTCATCATGAAAATGATCAAGGCAACACCCCAGTAGAGGGATTGTTCGCCCGAGACGGGAAAGCCTGCATAGTACTGGTAATCATCGAAACGGCCAATCGCCACCAGGTAGAAAACCAGATTGGCCGCGTTCTGGAGCCACGTGCCGATGGCGGCGGCTGTGCCCCGTTGCTTCGGGGGAACGACTTCCTGCTTCAGGACTTCATACGTCGCCATTCCAAAGTCATTACAGAACTCGTAAAAGATGTAAGCAATGAGGAGGCCCCAGATGTTGGGCATCAGGGGCATTGCGATGAAAGCGACAACAATCCCGATAATGGAGGGAATCGTGAAGATTTTCCGCCGTCCCCAACGTGTCCAGATACGGTCCGACATGAAACTGGCAATCGGGGCAATCGCGATGGTGACAATCCCCGGAATGCTCATCAAGAAGGTGATCTCAGCCGGGTTCTCGATGAATTTCTTCAACGAAAAGACGAAAACCGCCCCCATGATCATAAACTTGAAACGCAGGGCACCCCATGGCGCGGCGATGGCAAACTGCCAGAGCAGGGGGATTTTGTTTTTGGCGGTGACTATCATAGGAAGGTAAAAAAGATTAGTATTGGAGGCCGTTTCCCCGCCTGCAATGCCCCTGCCCGGTCAAATCCATTAAAATCGTTGAACTTGCTCGATGCGAACGGGGATAGCCGAATTCAGGGCAGCAGCCGGACTGGTCCACGGATACCAGAAGGAGTAGGCGGGGGAATTTCCCTTGAAAAATTATCAAACCAGGCGGCAGCCCACTTCGTTTCCCGCATCTGGTTCCACAGCGTGGTGGTGTAAGTGATGCAAAGCTCGTTGGCCCCGCGCTTCAAGAGGTGCCCGATCCTGAGCGGCCTCTTTCCATATAATAGAAGGCCGGCCTTTTCATCGTTCACTTGAACATCGCAAATGAAGTCGTTGATGTTTCCGAGATCCAGCCATTGATATGGTGTGTCATCGAGGAGGAACTGGGTCCGGTACCGGACCTGTCCGGAAAAGGTACGGATGCGCGGATCATCGTGCGTTGAGAAATCCTGAAGTTCCTCAAAGGTAGTGGAAAATGACGACAATCCGCCCGCGGGGATGAAATCAAGTTGCCATGGCTGGTCGAGGACACGCCCTGAGCGCGCGTTTGGCTGGCGGCTATATTCACCGTTCCGGGAAACCTGCGGTGAGCATTCCGCTTTGGCGAAGATCAGGACGGATTCCATCGGCTCAAGCTCAAGAGCGAAACCGTCCCGGGAGTCGGTGGCGGGGTAGGGGGACGTGTCTCCCGACTCAGGATTCCACCTCTCAAGACTTTTGTCCGCGCAGGGGAAATGAACAAAGGTTTTGTGCGAACGGGTGCGCCCCGTATTGGTAAAGAAGAGGAGATCATCTTCCTTGTGCCGATGGTGCTGGAAGTACACACCATCATGAGGGGACTCAATTCGCACACGGGTGTCCATGCCACTCTGACCGAGGACATTCCTCAGCCAATCCCGAAGGTCCGAGCCGGGTGCATCCGTGCGGTATGCCCCTGCCTGTATTGCGTTTGAGATGGATTTTTGAACCCAACGATCGTTTTCATCGGCCTGTGCGAGGCCGGGAGCACGCGAGGGAAGGGTGCCGACGAACACGACTCTTGTGCCTGCCTTGGCCAGCCGTGCGAGTGCCTCGGCGGTCTTCGGCGGAATGGATTCCAGATCACAAACAAGGAGGATCCTGTAAGAAATGTGTCCGCAAATGATATTGCCATTTTCGGCTAATGCTTCTGCAACAACTTCCATGTTCAGGTAATCGCAGGTCGACCCGCATTGGGAAACGGCCTCCCAAAGCTGGTGAAAGTAGGGGGGTGTCATATGAAATGGCGCCTTGCGCAGTCCGACTGTTGACCATAAGTCCGGGGTCGGTCCCAACAGGGCGATTTCCCGGACCGGCTCGCTCGCCTGGAAGACCGCGTTGAGCCGGGAAATGTAGTCTGTCCAGCAACGCAGGTAGGGCCACCACGGATTATGTTCACTGAAGTGAGTGCCAAAGCGGACCAGTCCGGGAAATGGCACATCCGGCGGGCTGTAGTTGAACCCGTGCAGTACGGCGTGCGTTGCGCCGCAGATTATCGCCATGTCCCCGGTCTGTTTGATGCTGGCGAGGGTGGCCCGGAAGACACCGAGGACATTGGTCATGGCCTCGTAGGAGATGATGCTTCTGCCCTTCAAGCGGGCGCCGGTGGAGGCGTATTTGATCCAGATCGGAGAGCCGTGTTGCTGGCTCCATGTGAAGTGGTCTTTCTCGTAGGGATCCGAATTGTACAGCCAGAGCTCCCCCTCCGGGATGTCGGGGAGCATCGCGCCTTTGGCAATATCCATAAGGAATGGATTCCCTTGCGGTTGGTAGCGCGCAAGTAGTCCTTTTTCATGACAAATACGGCAGAATTCCTCCGTGAAGCGATCATGGAACAAGTACGCCTGGTGTTCCGTCCAGTCATAGCGTGCACGACGGAACATTTCGCGGAGGTCGGCGGGCATTACGGCGGTGTCGTCTTCTTCACGCAGAACGATGGACAGGTAAGGGGAGAGCTCGTATCCCTTCCGTTCCCTGAAGGTGTCCAGCATGTCGTGGGTCCAATTGGCCTCGCCCATTTCAATGCTGTCGCAGAAGATGGCCCGGATGTAGTGGGAAATGGGCTCGCCCCATGTGTCGGAAATCCCCAGCACCTTGTCCATGAAAGAGGCAAGGGCCTGCTTGTTAAAATGATCCAGTGCGGGGCCATCAGCCCCCGGGACGCCGTTGCCGAGTTCCCGGTATCCCCATTCCTCGATCCCGAAACCGATGATGTGCCCCCCCTCAGGGACCTCCAGCCGGATGACGCCATCTTCGCAAATGGCATCGGGAATTTCCTTTATATCGCTGAGGGATTCCATGTTCTCCGGATATAGCCAGACCGCTGCCAGTGATGGATTCACGGGTGCCTTTTGCGCCCGGTGATATCCGTAGTCGCGTTTGCGCTTGAACAAGTCCAATAACTTTAGCTCGAATCGGCATGGGCCGGAGACGCTTTCCCTGAAAACGCTGAGGCGACGAACTTGTTCATCAGGCTTGAGAAATTTCCCGCCGAAGGGCCAACTGGAGCCGCCGATCAGATCAACGATCATTCCCTTTTTCTTCGCCGCCTTGGCGACAACGTGAAGTGCCTCGTCCCATTCGGGGCTTCGCCACGGAAGTATTTTCGCCTTGGATCGGCTTTCACCCTTCCATGACATATAGGGATCGAGGATTGGATTGACCTCGACTCCGCCCATGCCCGCCGATTCCAGGAGATCGAGCTCGCGCAGGAGTTCGGCGGCTTCCACCTGGTTGTTGTTCCACCACCAGCGGACAAAGGGCCGGGCCTGTGGGGGTGGCTCCTTGAATAATCGGATCAGTTCGGTCTTCACCCAGCGTTTATAGTATCAGGCAGTTAACAGGCAATCGTTGATAAGTTCAAAGAAAAGCTGCAGCTGTTTTCCAACAGCTGCAGCTTTGCACATAAGGAGAATTCCCAGCATTCTACAGCTGGAACCACTGTCCGGTGGAATAGCCGTAGAACCAGTTCTCGACGGAGTAAGCCCATTCGGCCCGGGATGCGGACCAGATGTACATAATGGGATGGAACCCCGGGGAAGTGTAGAAGTATGCTTGCTTGTCCACTGAATAGAACCAGCCCGCCTCGGAGGGTCCCGCGTAGGGATAGGTCCAGCCCCATGTGTCCGGGAGATACAGCCAAGGTGCCGTAC
>JBNGDP010000038.1:25725-28324 GCA_049975345.1 Oceanipulchritudo sp.
AACGACAGTTCCCAGCCATGAGAAACTCGCAACCGGGGGCAGGCTTACCTCGACGTCGTCAATCGCCGTGAGGCCGGTGCTTGGGCCACCCCGCGTTCCCAGGACAAGATACAGCTCGGGCGCATTGGTGAATGGCAGGATAGAACTGAGCGGGGGCAAGGTTCCGCGGTCCGGATCCGCCATCTGGATTTCCGAATATGACCATTGGGCGTAATTTTCAGTCACAACCTCCGTCCCGTCTTCATTGAGGATATGGGTGGTGGCAACGAGATCCCAGTCCCCATCTCCCAGATCGATGATCGTCAAGACGGATTGGTACCACGTATTTTGGACGATCGGGCTCCACGTTTCCGGATGGCCGGCACCGTTGCGGAAATTGACGGTCTCGCCGGTTTCGGGATCATAGTCGTGTCCATAGATTTCCGAGCGGATATTTTCCCCGCTTCCCTGTATCCCGAAGAGGATCCCGAACCAATCGGCCCTGTTAAGACTGTTGGTCGCGCCCGCGACCTCATCCGGAGTCGTGGTTAACCCAAAGAGGATCGGATTGCCGGTTTGTCCTTCCCCGGAATCAATCCGGAACGTTGCAGAGACGCTACCGTTGCCAAAGCTGCCTACCGGCTCTTCGGAATAAACGTAGCTGATTTCCTCGGCGGGGATGCCTTCAATAATGTCATAGACAATACCGCCGGTTGCGCCAACACCTGCTGAGGCATCCTGCTTCCAGCCGGCGAATTGACCCAAAGTTTGTGTCCATCCGGCTTCAAAGGCCTCTGAGGACTCAAAATCAAACATGAAAGTGGGGTCGTACTTCGGGAGCACCGCCGGCAGGCTGACCTCGATGTCGTCGATGGCGGTCAGTCCGGAATCCGGTCCACCACGGGAACCGAGAACAAGGTAAAGCTCGCCTGCCCGGTAGAGATCCAGAAGCGTGTTGAGTGGCGGCAGGGTGGCGCGCTCGGGATCGCGCGATTGAACTTCACTGTAAGACCAGACTTCAAAGTTTTCGATGAGGACTTCCGTTCCGTCATCATTGAGGATATTTGTCGTGGCGACTAGATCCCATTCGCCCTGGCCCATGTCGATGATTGTCAGGACAGCTTGAATCCAAGTGTTGTTGAAGATGTCACTCCAAGTATAGGCTTGGCCGGCACCGTTGCGAAACTGGCTACTTTCCAGCGTTTCCGGATTCATGATGTTGCCGAACACTTCGGTCCGGTAGGCCGTTACGTCCGACTTGATGCCGGGCATGATGCCGAACCAGCTTCCCTGATTCTCTCCGGTTGTGGCGGCCGGAACCGCATCGGGATCAAGGGCCAGCCCGACGAACAGGGGATTGCCTCCCTGGCCATCAGCCGCATCAATGCGGAATTTGACGGACACGCTGCCGGACCCAAAACTGCCGACCGGTTCCGCCGTATGCACGTAGGCGATATCTTCGCCGGGAATGCCTTCGAGTGTCTTGTAGACGAGACCCGCGCTTCCCCCGGCTCCTCCATCGATCGACTCCTCAAAACTGTTGAGGGAGCCCTTTGTCTGTGTCCAGTTTTGGGCAAAGGCACCGGCCTCCTCGAAGTCCACGACGGTTGTTGGCTCAAACTCCGGCAGGACATCCGGCAGGTTCACTTCAATATCATCGATTGCCGTGAGGCCTGCGGCCTGGCCGCCTCGGCTGCCCACAACCAGATAAAGTTCCCCGGCCTGGTAAAGTTCAGTTAATGTACTGAGCAGTGGCAGTGTTGCAGCGTCAGGATCTCCAGCCTGAATTTCGGCATAATTCATGACGGCATAATCGGCAGTCACGACCGATGTTCCCGTTTCGTCAAGGATATGGGTGGTGGAGATTAAGTTCCAGTCGCCATTGCCAATTTTCTCGATCGTCAGGACCACCTGGATCCAGGTGTTGTTGACAATCGGCATCCATGTCTGCGGCTGGCCGGCTCCCGTGCGGAAATTGATATTTTCTTCAGCAAGCTCATTATAGAGGTTGCCGTAGATTTCCGAGCGGTAAGACAAGCCATCACTTTTGATTCCCGGCATGACACCAAACCAGTCAGCGCTGTTATTGGCAGTCGTTCCCGCTGGTACCCCGCTGGGATCGCTTGTCAGGCCGACGTACAGAGGATTGCCTGTCTGTCCCTCGCCCGCGTCGATACGGAATTTGAAGGAGAGGCTGCCTTCTCCAAACCGGCCCACCGGTTCGGCAGAGTAGATGTAGGTGATGTCTTCTGAGGGAATTCCGTCCAACTCTACATAGACCAAACCCCCGCTTGCCCCGACGCCCGCGGTAATGTCTTCCGCAAAGCTGTTGATCGAGCCAAGTGCCTGTGTCCAGTCACGCTCAAGTGCTCCTGATTCCTCGAAATTCAGGGTCAGGGTGCCCGCGATTGTCGCCAGTGGTGTGAGTAAGCTGATTAGCAGTAGTCTTTTCATGTTCAGGTTTTCGATTTGAGTTGTTCGTGATTACAGAGGTAATGATTTGCATCGCCGGTTTCGGCACTTGTAACCCAAATCAGACCGCCAATCCTCCTCAACCTTCGCTTCATTAAAATTGTTAACCAAACTCCCCGGAACGAGTTTAACGATTTTACTGTAACCT
>JBNGDP010000039.1:0-27303 GCA_049975345.1 Oceanipulchritudo sp.
TTTTTGGAACATATGTTGTCCATGGCCAACAATGAACCTTTCGCACGCAACGCCACCGACGAGGAACGAGCCCTGTCGTTTCTTGTACGCCACCAGAGGGGCCGCTTGATGCCGCCCATGACAGTACCTGCAAAGCCGCCAAAAGCGGGCCCGGGCATGACGTCCCGGTTCGCTTTTCTCGCCGCTTGTCTGCTGGCCGGCAACGCCGCGGCCCAGTCCGGCGGCAGCCTGCTCGTCAACACGCGCCTGCATCCGTCCGAGCACCTTGCCAACGGCCAGAGCCTGCAGATCGACCTGCGCGACTATTTCCAGTTTTACCCGCCCCCTGGACCGGTCGCCACCCTTGCTATTCGGATGCCGGTGCCGGATGGTGAACGCAGTTTCATGGTGGGAACCGAGCTCGTCGATGTCATGTCCTACAAGCTCGCCGCCGGCGGGACCTACACCGACATCGACGCGGTCTCCGCCTCGGATTTCGAGTGGCGCGACCACGCGGTCCAGTATAGGATGCTGGCCGACAGGGCCCCCGTGGCGGTGGCCAATTTCATGACTTACGCGGCCGACGGGGTATACAACAACACGATTGTCCACCGCAACGAGACCACCGGCAAGGTCTTCCGCCCAAGCGGGTTCTCCCCCTTTGTCGCACTGCCAATCATACAGGCGGGCGGATTCCGCCTCTACGACACCGACGCCTATCTCCTCGAATGGGTCCCCACCCGGCCGGCAATCGTGTTCGAGGAATCCCTCGACAACACCCTCGGAACACTGGCCATGGCGAGGACTTCGAATCCCGACTCGGCCACCTCGCAGTTCTTCGTCAACCTTGCGGACAACACCGCTCTTTTCGGCAGTGCCTACACGGTTTTTGCTGAACTGCTTGAACCGGACAGCGCTCTTGCGGTGCTTGCGGAATTCGCCAACTCCCCGGTTTTCGACCTCAGCACGTCCTATCCCAACGGCCAGCCAAACATTTTCCCGTCACTGCCGTTTTCATTTCTGCCGCTCTACACGCCCGACTGGAACAACAAGGACAGCTTTGCCCGCTTCTCCACAATCAGCGTGGCGCCTGGCAATCCGGACGGGGTCAGCTACAGCTGGACCTTCATCGACCCGGATCCGGATGAGCCGGGCATAAGCGAGGAGGAAGCCGCCAACCGCGCCAACTTCGATATCCTGCTGGAGGGTTCCATCCTGACCGTCAACCGCCACGACACGGGCCAGGTCGCCATCGAGGTGACCGGCAGTTCCGGCGACCAGTCCCGCTCCTTCCGCATGCGCCTGGTCGCGTTCGAACCGGATCCCGTCTCGCCTTGGGCCGCCTATGCGCCTGTCGAAGGCTGGCGCGACACCAATATCGGCTGGCTCAAGGACGCCTCCCTGCCCTGGATCTATCACCTCGAACACGGTTGGTGTTACTACAAGGCCGGTGTGACTGGCAGTTACTACCTGTACAGCCCGGCCGGCGGGCTTGGCTGGGTCTACATCACCCCCTCCGCCTATTCCTGGATGTACGCCTTCCGCTTCAGCAGCTGGATCTACTACCTCAAGGACAGCTCGGACGGCACCGTCCGCTGGTTCTACCACGGCGGCGATCCCAGCTACGGATTCGATGGCTGGTTCAAGCTGCCCGGGTGATGCGGGTTGCACCCTCCGAGGTAGGGGTAAACCCCATAGACCGGGGTTCGGTTTATCGCCTATGCTCCTGGACAAGCCAATGGGACGCCCCATCACAGTACCGTGCAACAAAAATCACCCGACTCCTCCCGGCCGCGGCAGGAAAAACGCCTCACACGAATTCCCTTGTAGTGTGCGTTGAGGAGAACTAATTTGATATGGTGGTTGCTTCCGGAACTTTGAGAAAGAAGGAAACGCTTGCGGTGCGGGAAGGCACCGGGAAAGCGGATGAGCCGGCCTTTCCCGTTGTGGGCATCGGGGCCTCAGCGGGAGGGCTGGAAGCCCTTGAGCAGTTTTTCGCCCATACACCCCCAAGCTGCGGCATGGCCTTCGTCGTCATCCAGCATCTTGACCCGACCCGTGAGGGAATGATGGCGGAGCTGTTGCAGCGAGGCACGCTGATGCCGGTTTCCGAGGCGGAAGATCGCACGCCGGTGCGTAAGGACCATGTCTATGTGATTCCGCCAAACAAAGACATTTCCATTCTGCACGGGGTTTTGCATCTGCTGGAGCCGACGGCCCCGCGCGGATTGCGCCTGCCGATTGATTTTTTCCTGCGCTCCCTCGCGCTGGATCAGCGGGAGCGCAGCATCGGCGTGATTCTTTCCGGGATGGGGTCCGACGGCACCCTCGGACTGCGGGCCATCAAGGAGACTGGAGGGCTCGTCCTTGTGCAGGATCCCCAGACGGCGAAGTGCGACAGCATGCCCAGAAGCGCCATTGATGCGGACCTCGCCGACATCGTGGCTCCGGCGGGTGAGATTGCCGCGAAGATCCTTGCCTGGGTGCCGCGCAAGCCGATGGCGGCCGACAACAAGGAGTTCCTGCAGGAGAGTGCGTGCAGCGCGCTGGAGAAGGCGGTGATTCTCCTGCGCGAGCACGCCGGTCACGATTTTTCGCACTACAAGCGAAACACCCTCTACCGGCGGATCGAGCGCCGCATGGGCATCCACCAGATCGACCGGATCGAGGCCTATATCCGCTACCTCCGCGAAAATCCGCAGGAGCTGGATTTGCTCTTCAAGGAATTGTTGATCGGGGTGACGAGTTTCTTCCGCGACCCGGCCGCATGGGACCGCCTGCGCGAGATTGCCCTTCCCGCGCTTTTGTCGGGGCGCTCCCCGCGCAATCCCCTGCGCGCATGGGTTCCAGGTTGTTCGACCGGCGAGGAGGCCTACTCGCTGGCCATGGTGATGAAGGAGGCGGCCGACGCGCACCAGCCCGATGGCCATAGCCCGATACAGGTCTTCGCCACGGACCTCGACAAGGACGCCATCAACCGGGCGCGGGCCGGGATCTATCCCGAGAATATTTCCGCCGATGTACCGGCGGCGCAGCTGGCGCGGTTCTTCATCCAGGATGGCAATGGCTACCGGGTCTCACCGGAGATCCGCGAGTTGGTCGTCTTCGCGCCACAGAACCTGATCATGGATCCGCCGTTCACGAAACTGGATCTCCTGAGTTGCCGTAATCTCCTGATCTACCTTGGTCCCGGGATGCAGCGAAAACTGATCCCGCTCTTCCACTACAGTCTGAACCCGGACGGGATTCTGTTTCTTGGCAGCGCGGAAACCATCGGTGAGTTCACCTCGCTGTTTTCCCCCGTCGATGCCAAGGCGCGCCTGTACCGTCGCCTTGAATCCAAGGAACGGCATCATCCGCCTGAGTTTCCGGCGACATTCAGCGAACCGGGATCCGGGCGGACGGATGCGCCGCGCAACTCAAAGCCGACCGCGAGCCTCCAATCAGTGGCCGACGAACTGGTCCTGCGGTCCTACGCTCCGCCGGCGGTTCTCGTGGACGACAAGGGGGACATCCTCTATGTCAGCGGCCGCACGGGAAAGTATCTGGAGCCGGCTGCCGGCAAGGCGAACTGGAACCTCTTCGCCATGGCCCGCGAGGGCATGCGCAACGAGCTTTTCGGCGCGTTTCAAAAGGTGCTCCGCAAGGAGGCGCACATCAGCGTCCGTGGTCTGCGGCCCGATGGCATGGCGAAGGGAAAGGCCGTGGATGTTGAAATGGAACGCCTTGATGGCGAGGATGAGCTGCAGGGCCTGGTGATGATTGTCTTTCATGATGTCAACCTGCCGGCAGCAGTGAAAGGACGCGGGCGCTCCGCAGCGGTGCTTGCCGCGGAGCCGCTTCTGGAGAAACTCAGGCGCGAGCTGCATGCGTCGCAGGATGACGCGCGGCTGACCCGCGAAAGCATGCAGACCGCCCAGGAGGAACTCCGTTCGGCCAACGAGGAACTGCAGTCCGCCAACGAGGAGCTGCAGTCCACCAACGAGGAATTGATGACCTCGAAGGAGGAAATGCAATCGCTGAACGAGGAGCTGCAGACGGTGAATGCCGAACTGCAGGCCAAAGTCGATGAATTGTCGCGGGCAAGCAGCGACATGAAGAACCTCCTCAACAGCACCGACATCGCCACGGTGTTCCTCGACAACGACCTGAACGTGCGGCGGTTCACCGAACGCGCAACGGCCATCTTCAAGTTGATTCCCGGAGACCTTGGCCGCCCCATCACCGACCTTTCCTCGCGCCTGTCCTATCCCAATCTGGAGGAAGATGTCCGGGATGTATTGCGCAAGCTGGTTGCGTCGGAAAAACCCGTGGCCGCCAGCGACGGCGCATGGTTCACGGTGCGCATCATGCCTTACCGGACCTTGGACAACCGCATCGACGGCGTCGTCATCACCTTCGCGGACATCACTGCGGCCAAGCGCCGTGAGGCGGGGTTGCGGAGCCGCCATGCCGAGTTGGAGTCCCGCGTCTTGCGCGCCGGCAAAAATCCGGATGGAGATCCCGATGTCAACTAGTTCAAAGCTACCTCACGAGCAGGCCGCCCTGCGCCGCCGGGCGGAGAAGAGGCTGCGCGCAGTGGCGCCGGCACCGCCGCAAGGCGACCCGCGCCGCCTCATGCACGAACTGCAGGTACACCAGATCGAGCTGGAGATGCAGAATGAGGAACTGCGCGATGCACGCACCCGCCTCGAGATGCTGGTGGAGAAATTCACCGACCTCTATGATTTCGCGCCGGTGGGCTACTTCTCGCTTGATGCATCCTCCCGCATACACCAGGCAAACCTGACCGCTGCGGCGATGCTCGGGATCGAACGCTCACGCCTGCTCAGACGGCTCTTTTCCGGCTTTGTAGCCCCCTCCAACCGCCCGGTCCTGAGTGATTTCCTGCGTGGGGTTTTTGAAGGCGGTGACAGGAAAGTGTGCGAATTGGCGCTGGACAAGGGGGCGGACAGTACGGTTTGGGTCGATTTGCAAGGGACGCTCTGCGTGCAACCGGACGTGCCGGAGCCCCTCTGCCGGCTTGCCGTCTCCGACATCACCGCGCTGAAACGCGCCGCGGAGGCGCAAAGCCGCGTGGAGGCATTGAAGGCGATCAACAACGCCCTGGAGGCTGAAATCTTGAGGAGAAAGGAAGTCGAGGAAGACCTCCGGAAAAGCCGGAAGCGCCAAAGCAGCCTGCTTGCGAAGGCCTTGCAGATGCAGGAACAATTGCGGC
This sequence comes from Oceanipulchritudo sp., assembly GCA_049975345.1. Taxonomy (GTDB): domain Bacteria; phylum Verrucomicrobiota; class Verrucomicrobiia; order Opitutales; family Oceanipulchritudinaceae; genus Oceanipulchritudo. The sequence goes on from JBNGDP010000039.1 coordinate 5,198, forward strand.
TCCTCTCCCACCAGTTCCTGCACATACAGGAAGAGGAGCGCAAACGCATCAGTCTCGATTTGCACGATGAAGTAGCGCAGACGCTTGTGGCGATAAACCTTCATCTGGCGTCCCTGGCGCGCGATTCCGCGGCCAACGACAGCCACCACATGCGGGAAAGGATCGTCATAACACAGAAACTGGTGGAGCAATCGGTTGAAAGGGTGCACCAATTCGCCAAGGACTTGCGCCCGACTGTGTTGGACGACCTCGGGCTGATCCCGGCCCTGCGGACCTGTTTAAAGGACTTCTCCGGGCAGACGGGAATTCCGTTTCAACTGGCGACACCCGGTGATCTGAAGCCCCTCGACAGCACGCCCGCCACGGTGTTGTATCGCGTGGCGCAGGCCGCCTTGTCAAACGTCGCCGAGCACGCCGAAGCGACGGAGGTGCGCCTGGCAATCCGGCAAACGCGCCGCCTGCTGCACATGGAGGTCAGGGACAACGGCAAGGGGTTTAACCCCAAATGCAGGAACTCGGGCATGAAGGCGAACCGCCTGGGGTTGATCGGGATGCGGGAGCGCATGGAAATGGTGGGGGGCAAGCTGCGTGTCTCCTCGGCGCCCGGCACGGGAACCACCGTCCATGCATCACTGCCGGTGCAATCGGCCAGTCCGGCCAGTTCCTGAAAGGATTTATCATGAGAAACCGCATATCCGTGATTCTTGCCGAAGATCACCTCATCGTGCGCGAGGGGATTCGAAAGCTCCTTGAATCCGAGCAGGACATAACGGTCGTGGGGGAGGCGGGGACCGGTCGCGAGGTCGTGGCCCTGGTCGCCACACTGCGCCCGGATGTCGTCGTGATGGATATCGCCATGCCGCTGCTCAACGGACTTGAGGCCTGCCGGCAACTTGCGGCCAATGCCCCGGGAAGCCGCGTGCTCATGCTCTCGGCGCACGGCGATGACCCTTATGTGGAGGAATCTCTTGAAGCCGGTGCGGCGGGTTTCCTGCTGAAGCATGCTCCCGGCATCGCACTGACGCATGCGATCCGCGAGGTTCATGCGGGCCGACGCTACTTCAGCCCGTCCATCCTCCGGCGCTACCAGGACCCGCAAGTCGGGATCTGTGCGGAACGGGTGCCGCGCAAGCGCCCTCCCCTGACCTCACGGGAACACGAAGTGCTCCAGTTGATCGCCGAAGGAAAGGCCAACAAGGAGACCGCCGATGAATTGGGCATCAGCATCAAAACCGTGGAAAAGCACCGCGCCAACCTGATGCGCAAACTCAACATACACGACACCGCGGGCCTCACCCGCCACGCCATCAGCACCGGCATAATCGAAAGCCCAGTGCAGACCCTGCCCCCCGGCCGGGCTTTCGAACCACGCGAGTGATCCTGCCCATGGAACGCCGGGCCAGGGATATTCGGAATGGAGAAGAAACCGCGGCACGGGGGGACGAGGCGCCACTGCGGGCGGAACTGTTCAGCTCCGAGCAACTGGCCCAACACGCGCTCGGCCTGGCCGGTCAGCGGATTATGACCGGCGGGCCGGTGCGCCACGGGCTTTTGGCCCGGTTGGACGGGAACGAGAGGAAGCTCCGCGCGTTTAATCGTTCGTCGGTGGAGGGAAATTCCGGTCCTGGGCGCATCGCCCCCGCGGCCGAATGGCTGTTGGACAACTTTTATCTGATCGAAGAACAGATCCAGATGGCTCGACGTCACTTGCCGAAGGGTTACAGCCGCGGGCTCCCGTGTCTGGCCGAGGGGGCGTCCGCCGGGTTGCCACGGGTTTATGACCTGGTCCTCGAACTGATCTTGCACGTCGACGCCCAAATCGATTCCGCGTCATTGAATGCCTTCGTGGACGCGTTCCAATCCGGATGCACGCTTACGGTGGGCGAATTGTGGGCCATCCCGATCATGTTGCGGCTCGGGTTGATCGAAAACCTGCAGCGCATCACCGGCCGGCTGGCCCGGGCGCGCGAGGATGCCAACCTGGCGGAATTCTGGGTGGAGCGGTTGCGGACCATGGCGGAGGAAAGCCCTTCCCGCCTGGTGATCGTGGTGGCGGAGATGGCGAATACCGAGGTTCCGCTCACCAGCTCCTTCGTGGCCGCTTTCTGTCAGCTTCTGTCACGCCAAAGCCCGGTGCTTCATCTTGCGCGCACCTGGCTGGAACAGCGTCTGGGTGAGAACGCATTATCCATCGAGCACCTGTCGCATCAGGAGGGCCAGAACCAGGCGGCCGACCAGGTCTCTGTCAGCAACAGCATCACCAGCCTGCGATTTATCGGCTCGATGGATTGGAAACGTTTTGTGGACGGGCAGAGCCGGATCGAGTCCGCCCTGCGACGCGATCCGGCCGGAGTTTACGCAGCGATGGATTTCGCCACCCGCGACCGCTATCGCCACGTCGTCGAATCCCTCGCCCGCCACAGCGGGGCTACGGAACCCGAGGTCGCCGGGCGTGCGGTGGATCTGGCGACCGAAAGCGCGCGCCGCAACGGAAGCTGCGATCGGGCCGGCCACGTCGGTTATTACCTGATCGATGCGGGGCTCCCGGTATTGGAGCGGGCTATCCATGTGCGCTGGCCTTGGCGCCGGTTGGTGGAACGGATGATCCACCGCGCACCTTCGACCTTCTACATGGGCGGGATCACCGCCTTGACCTTGCTGGGCGTGTCAGGATTGTCATGGCACATTCAATCTCTGGGCGCGCCGGGCCCCGTGTTCATTGCCTTCGCCTTGTTGTTCCTGCTCGGAGCCAGCCAGCTGGCGGTCGGATTGATCAACTGGCTCAGCGGCCTGCTGGTCAAACCCCACGCCCTCCCGCGCATGGATTTCTCCTCCGGGATCGCACCGGACTGCCGCACCATGACGGCGGTCCCGACCATGCTGAAGAGTTCGGAGGGGATTGACCGGCTGATCGAGACGCTGGAGATCCATTTCCTGGCAAACCGGGACCCGCACCTGCACTTCGCCCTGTTGACGGATTTCGCCGACGCACCCGCCGAGGTGATGCCCGGTGACGACGACCTGCTCGCACAGGCGCAGGCCGGCATCGAACTGCTCAATCAAAGGCACGCCCCCGAAAGCGGGGGTCGCTTTTTTCTGTTTCACCGGCCGCGCCTTTGGAATGACGGCGAAGGCGTCTGGATGGGCTTTGAGCGCAAGCGCGGCAAGCTGGCCGACTTCAATGCGGTTCTGCGCAGCGGTTCCCGCCACCACTTTTCGGCAATTGTCGGCGACCTCGCCATCCTGCCGTCAATCCGGTACGTCATCACCCTCGATACCGACACCCACATGCCGCGCGATGCCGCCTGGAAAATGGTGGGCGCGATGGCCCATCCGCTGAACCGTCCGGTCTTGGATGGCGTGCGCGGCATCGTCACCGCGGGATACGGGATCCTCCAGCCGCGTTTGAGCGTGAGCCTTGCCGGCGCCCGGCGATCGTGGTTTGTGAGGCTCTACACGGGCGAGGTGGGATTGGATCCGTACACGCGGCAAGTTTCAGACGTGTATCAGGATCTATTCGGGGAAGGTTCGTTTATCGGCAAGGGGATCTACGACGTCGATGCCTTCCGTCTGGCGACCAGGGGACGGTTCCCGCAGAACACCGTTCTCAGCCACGACCTGCTGGAGGGCTGTCACGTCCGCTCGGGCTTACTGAGCGATGTCGAACTGTACGAGGGGCATCCCGCGCGCTACAACGTGGATGTGGACCGGCGGCATCGGTGGGTTCGCGGCGATTGGCAGATCCTTCAATGGCTCATGCCAAGGGTTGCGGCTGCCGACGGCCGCCGCATGCAGAACCCCCTTTCGGCATTGTCGCGGTGGAAGATCCTCGACAACCTCCGACGCAGCCTGGTGCCGCCCGCCCTGGTCCTGCTGCTGCTGGGAAGCTGGTTCGCCCTCCCCGAAGCCGGCCTGACGGTCGCGCTCGCGGTGGTGGCGATTCTGGCGCTTCCGGCGGTCCTGAGGTCCGGCGCCGATTTCCTGCGCAAGCCGACCGATCTGCCATGGGCGATCCATCTGCGGGGCGCCGCCGGTGCCGGCAGCCGTCAGGCGGGTCTGGTTTTTCTCTCGGTGGTGATTCTGCCCTATGAAGCCTGGGTCAATCTCGACGCGATCGGACGCACGCTCGCGCGGCTGCTGGTCACCCGCAAGCGGCTGCTGCAATGGCAGACTTCCGGCGATTCCGAAGGAAGGGCCCGCTCCACCCTCTGCGGGTTTTACCACATCATGTGGATCGCTCCCGCCGTGGCGCTGGCGGGTGGCGCCATCCTGGTCGCTACCCCATCTTTCCAGCCGCTTTGGTCCCGCCTGCTCGTGGGCCTGTGGACGGCGGCGCCCGCAGTCGCCTGGTGGCTCAGCCGGCCGATCCAACCCGCCACGCCCAAGCTCACTCGGGAGCAGCAATTCTTTCTCCGGCGCTCAGCCCGGCGGCACTGGCATTATTTCGAGACCTTTGTCACCGCGGAGCAGAACTGGCTGCCGCCCGACAACGTCCAGGAACAGCCCGCAACCCGGGTCGCATCGCGAACCTCGCCGACGAACCTGGGCCTGGCCCTGCTCGCTAACCTGGCCGCGCGGGATTTTGGATACCTGTCGGCGGGAGGGTTGATCCAGCGCACACGGGACGCACTCGGCACGATGTGCCGGATGGAACGGCACCAGGGGCACTTCTACAACTGGTATGATACCCGCACCCTGCAACCGCTGCCGCCTCTGTATGTGTCCAGTGTCGATAGCGGCAACCTGGCCGGACACCTCCTGACCCTTGGCGCCGGCTTGCGGGAACAGGCGGACGAAAGAATCCATACCGCAAGGGTATTCGCCGGCCTGTTCGATACGGCGACGATTCTCGCTTCCATGGCCGGCGACAATGTGCTGGCAACAAAGCTGATCCGGGAACTCGAAAATCCTCCGGCGCAATTGCGTGCGGCGGCTGAATTGCTGGAACGGGCGGCCGCCGATGCCGCCCGCATCGCGGCCGCGGCAACGGACCAGGGCGAGGGCCTCACAGATTGGGCCCGGACGCTGCAGTACAATTGCGAGGAGCACCTGGACGAACTGCGCCACCTGGCGCCCTGGCTGGCGCTTCCCATTCCCGATACCGGGGAAGTGGCGGGGCTGGATGAACCGCCAACCCTGCGGGAGCTGGCCGGTTTTGCAGACACCCTCGCCCCGCCGGCTGACGCGGCCGTCCTGACAGCCGCCGGGCGGGCAGCTGCGCGCCTGAGCGAGCTTGAGGAGCTGGCCTGCCGGTGCGAGGAACTCGCCGAAATGGATTTCACCTTCCTGTTCGACGTATCGAGAAAACTGTTCATTACCGGATTCAACGTCGGCGAATGTCGCGCCGATCCCGGCCACTACGACCTTCTCGCCTCGGAGGCGCGCCAGTGCAGCTATGTCGCCATCGCGATGGACCAGGTCCCGCAGGACCACTGGTTCTCCATGGGGCGTCTGCTGGTGGCTTCGCACGGGCGACCCGTCCTGGTCTCCTGGAGCGGGTCCATGTTCGAGTACCTGATGCCGCTGCTGGTCATGCCGAACTTCGAAAACACCCTGCTCGACCATACCTGCCATGCGGCGGTGCGCAAGCAGATCGAATACGGGCGCTTGCGTGGGGTGCCCTGGGGAATTTCCGAGTCCGCCTACAACCGCACCGATGCCCACCTGAACTATCAGTATCGCGCTTTCGGCGTGCCGGGGCTGGGCTTGAAACGGGGTCTTGTAGATGACCTGGTCATCGCTCCATATGCCACGGTCCTCGCGCTGATGGTCGCGCCGGCGGAAGCATGCAGGAATCTCCAACGGCTCGCCCGGGAAGGCCGCGAGGGCAGCCACGGGTTCTACGAAGCCGTCGACTACACCCCTTCGCGCCTTCCCCCGGACGAGTCCAGCGTGACGATCCGTTCCTTCATGGTCCATCACCAGGGAATGAGCCTGCTGGCGCTGGACAGCCTTCTGCAGTCCGGTCCGATGCAGCGGCGTTTCATGGCATGCCCGCGGCTGAAAGCCACCGAGCTGCTTCTGCAGGAGCGCGTGCCGAGAACGGCCGTCGGAATACTCTCAGGGAAGCAGAAATTGGACGAGTCGCGGGCGAACCCGGGGGCGGGCGATAGCGCGATGCGGGTCTTTACCGACCCGAATTCGCGCGTGCCGGAGATCCACCTTTTGTCCAACGGCCGCTATCACGTCGCCATCAGCAGCGCCGGCGCCGGCTACAGCCGGTGGCGGGACCTGGCACTGACGCGCTGGCGCGAGGACGCAACCTGCGATTGCCGAGGCCTGTTCGTGTTTCTTCAGGACGGGGAAACCGGGGAATGCTGGTCAACCGCGTATCAGCCGACACGGCACGCCACCGAACGCTACGAGGCCGTTTTCAGCCAGGCGCGCGCGGAGTTCCGCGTGCACCGCGGGGACATCGAGGCGCATACCCGGATCAGCGTTTCTCCGGAAGACGATGTCGAGCTCCGGCGCATTACCGTGACGAATCATTCCCCGCGCGAACGGGTGATCGTGTTGACCAGCTACGCCGAGGTCGTGCTGGCACCGCAGGCCCAGGACGAGGCGCATCCGGCTTTCAGCAACCTATTCGTGCAAACCGAATTCGTCCGGGAATCCTCGGCGGTCCTCGCCACCCGCCGAGCCCGCTCGGCCGGGGAACGCCCCCCCTGGCTGCTGCATTTGATCCTGGATGCGGGAACCCTTCCCGGGGAGATCTCCTGCGAGACCGACCGGGCCCGCTTCATCGGCCGCGGGGGAAGTCTGGCTTCCCCCGCCGCCATGCGCTCCACCGCCGCCTTGTCCAATACGGTCGGATCGGTGCTGGATCCGGTCGCGGCGTTGCGCCGCCGGGTCATTCTGCCCGCCCATGGCAAGGCCGTTGTCGATGTGGTTCTCGGCGCCGGCGAAACGCGGGAAGCCGCCCTGGCCATCGTCGGAAAATATCAAAGCGCCCGCATGGCTGAGCGCGCCTTTGACCTCGCCTGGGTCCACAGCCAGGTGGTTCTGCACCAGCTGGACGCCAGCGAGGCCGACGTCCAGCTCTACTCCCGAATGGCGGGAGCGCTGGTGTACGCCGATCCGGCCCGGCGGGCAATTCCAGCGGTGCTAGCCAACAATCAGCAGGGAAAGAGCGGGCTTTGGGCCTACGGCATTTCCGGCGATGCGCCGCTTGTGGTGGTCCGCGTCAGCGACACAGCCGGAATGCAACTGGTCGGACAACTGATCCGCGCGCACGCTTACTGGCGATTGAAAGGACTGACCGTCGACCTGGTCTTCCTGAATGAGAATACTTCTGTCTACCACGAGGTCCTGCACAATCAAATCACCGATCTGATCGCCTCCGGCACCGAAGCGCAGCTGCTGGACCGGGCGGGCGGGATCTTCGTCCGCCGCCTGGAGCACATTCCCAACGAGGACCGTGCGCTGCTGCAAGCCGCGGCCCGCATTGTGCTGGATGACCACAATGGAACACTGGCCGAACAGCTGCAGCCGCACCGGCTGGCCGAGCGCGCCGTACCCGCATTCATGGTCAAAGCCACTGACAAGCAGCCCGGCACGCAGATGACCGCATCCGGGGGCGGGAATGAGCCGCGCGACCTCCTCTTCCGCAATGGCCTGGGTGGTTTCACCCGTGACGGCCACGAGTACATCATCACCCTTCAAGCGGGGCAGAGCTCCCCGCTGCCATGGGTCAACGTTCTCGCCAACCCGTATTTCGGGACGCTCGTCTCAGAGAGTGGCGCCGCCTATACCTGGGTTGAGAACGCCCGCGAGTTTCGCCTGACTCCATGGCACAACGACCCGGTCGAGGATCCGCCCGGCGAGGCGCTGTACATCCGCGATGAAGATTCCGGGCGGTACTGGTCCCCGACCCCCTCACCCGCGCGCGGTTCGACGCCCCATGTGATTCGCCACGGATTCGGCTACACCGTCTTCGAACACACCGAGGACGGCATCGTCTCGGAGCTGTGGGTTTATGTGGCGATGGACGCGCCCGTGAAATACGCTGTCCTCAGGTGCCGCAACGCCTCGGGGCGCCCGCGCCGCCTTTCCGTCACGGGCTATTGCGAATGGGTTCTGGGCGACTTCCGCCGCAACAGCCTGCTGCACGTCCGCACGGAAGTGGATCCGCAGACAGGAGCATTGTTGGCGCGCAATCACTACAACGCCGAGTTTTCCGAGCGCATTGCCTTTATCGATGTGGATGATGCGTCCGCGACGCTCACCGGAGACCGCGCCGAATTTATCGGCCGCAATGGAAACCTGGCCCGTCCGGCCGCACTGGCCCGCGCACGCCTTTCCGGGAAAGTCGGCGCCGGGCTCGATCCGTGCGGCGCCGTGCAGGTCGCCTTCGACCTGCCGCCGGGAAGGGAGAAGGAAATCCGTTTGCGCCTGGGGGTGGGTCGCAGCCGTGCCGAGGTGCACGCCCTGATCCGTCGGTTTCGCGCGACCGGCGCCGCCCGCGGGGCGCTGGAGCGGGTCTGGGAGTATTGGAACCGCACCCTCGGCGCGATCAATGTGGATACCCCCGATTCCTCGGTCAATGTCATGGCCAACGGCTGGCTGCTCTACCAGACCCTGAGCTGCCGGATGTGGGGGCGCACCGGGTTTTATCAATCCGGCGGCGCCTACGGATTCCGCGACCAACTGCAGGACGCGATGGCGCTCATTCACGCCGAGCCGGCGCTGGTGCGCGAGCACCTGCTGCGCGCGGCGAGTCGGCAGTTTCGCGAGGGCGACGTCCAGCATTGGTGGCACCCGCCGGCAGGACGCGGCGTGCGCACCCACTTTTCCGATGACTTTCTCTGGCTGCCCTATGTGACCTGTCACTATGTGGCCTGCGTCGGCGACACGGGCGTGCTCGACGAGAACGTTCCCTTCCTCGAATCGCGGGCGCTCCGGCCGGAGGAGGAGTCGCTGTATGAGTCGCCGAACCGCTCCGAAGAGACGGCCAGCCTTTACCGGCATTGTGTCCGGGCGATTGAACACGGCCTGCGCTTCGGCCCGCACGGGCTGCCGCTGATCGGCGGCGGCGACTGGAACGACGGCATGAACCGCGTCGGGCACGAGGGCCGCGGCGAAAGTGTCTGGCTGGGCTTCTTTCTCTACGACGTCCTGCACCGCTTCGCCAACCTTGCCGACTCCCGCAACGATCCCGGATTTGCGCAGCGCTGCCGCTCCCAGGCCGCGCAAATACAGGAAAATATCGAGGCGCATGCCTGGGACGGGGACTGGTACCTGCGCGCCTTTTTCGACAACGGTGTGCCGCTCGGCTCCCGTACCAGTCCGGAGTGCCAGATCGACTCGCTTCCGCAAAGCTGGGCCGTGCTCAGCGGGGCCGGAGACACCCACCGGTCGCACCAGGCCATGGAATCGGTCTCCCGGCGCCTCGTGCGCCGCGATGCCCGGATCGTCCAGCTGTTCGACCCGCCCTTTGACACGTCCGACCTCGACCCCGGCTACATCAAAGGCTACATACCGGGAGTGCGCGAGAACGGCGGCCAGTACACCCACGGGGCGATCTGGGCGGCCATGGCCTTTGCCCGGATGGGCGAAACCGAACGGGCATGGGAGATCTTCGCCCTGCTCAACCCCGTCCACCATGCAGGCTCCCCGCACGGAATGGAAGTGTACAAGGCGGAACCCTATGTTGTCGCAGCCGACGTCTACGGCGTCGAACCGCATACCGGACGCGGCGGCTGGTCCTGGTACACCGGCTCCGCAGCCTGGATGTATCGTCTGCTCACGGAAACCCTTCTCGGGGTCCATCGCGAAGGCGACCGCCTCCGCCTCGTCCCCTGTCCGCCCAAAAGCTGGGGCGGCTACAAGATCCACTACCGCTATTACGCCACCGTTTATCACATCAACCTGCGGCGGGTCGCCGAGGAGCTGCCGGTCGCGCCCCTGAACCTCGACGGTCGGAATTTGCCCGGCAACAGCTTCCCCCTCCACAATGATGACCGGGAGCACACCGTGGAGTGGGGCTTCCACTAAATCGCCAATAGCAGGGTTACACCCCATGGCGGGGGATTGCGGCAATGTATAGAATTGGTTCCTGCAAGGACGAATTTTCACACGCTCCGCCACGCAGGCGGGGAACACGACGAACAAAATCAATCAGGGATCACCATGACCAAGCTCGAAATCGAAGGCAACTGGAACATCACCAAAGGCAAGCTGAAGCAGAAGTGGGGCAATTTGACGGATGACGATCTTCAATTCGCCGAAGGCAAGCAGGATGAACTGCTGGGACGAATTCAGAAGCTCACCGGCGAAAGCCGCGAATCGGTCGAGAAGGCCGTCAAGGAAGCTTCGTCCTTCCACTGAACGTCGGTGGCATCCTGAACCGGATTCCGGATGCCGCGAAGGACAAGGCGACTGCTGATGGTAGGAATCGGGAGATCAACGGAGCCTACGAGGTTCGCGGCGGCCGCTTCCGTAACCATTTCATCAATACATCAGGAGAGTGATTGAACGGCATGAATGACACACTCAATCCGGCCAATTCCGGCAGGGTTGTCTCGGTGCGCGGCAGCGTCGTGGACGCGCGCTTCGCTGGGCCCCTGCCTCCGATCTACTCCGTGTTGACAGCAGGAGAGGGACGGCAGATCGTCGTCGAGGTATTGGCTCAGCGCGATGAGCGGCATGTGCGCGGGATCGCGCTGACGCCCACGCAGGGCCTGGCGCGCGGCATGCCGGTGGAGGACTCGGGCGGACCGCTGCAGGTGCCGGTCGGGAAAAACATCCTTTCGCGGATGTTTAATGTGTTTGGCGACGCCATTGACCGCGAACCTGAACTGTCCGATGTGCAGTGGCGATCGGTGCATCGCGCGCCGCCGCCGCTGGCCCGACGGTCCACCAAGTCCGATGTGTTTGAAACGGGCATCAAGGTGATTGATGTGCTCATGCCCTTGGAGAAAGGCGGCAAGGCCGGACTGTTCGGCGGGGCGGGCGTGGGCAAGACGGTGCTGCTCACCGAAATGATCCACAACATGATCGGGCATCAGGAGGGCGTGAGCATTTTTTGCGGCATTGGCGAACGCTGTCGGGAAGGCGAGGAGCTGTACCGCGAGATGAAGGAAGCCGGCGTATTGCCCGATATGGTGATGCTTTTTGGCCAGATGAACGAGCCGCCGGGCGCCCGGTTCCGTGTGGGCCACGCGGCACTGACGATGGCCGAGTATTTCCGCGACGACGAGCATCGCGACGTGCTGCTGCTGGTTGATAACATCTTCCGGTTCATCCAGGCTGGCTCGGAGGTCTCCGGCCTGATGGGTCAGATGCCGTCGCGGCTGGGCTATCAGCCCACCATGGGCACCGAGTTGTCCGCCCTGGAAGAGCGCATCGCCAACACCGACACCGGCGCGGTCACCTCGATTCAGGCTGTTTATGTGCCGGCCGACGATTTCACCGATCCGGCCGCGGTGCATACCTTCTCGCATCTCTCCGCATCCATCGTGCTGTCGCGCAAACGGGCAAGCGAGGGGCTTTACCCGGCCATCGACCCGCTTCAATCCAGCTCCAAGATGGCCACCCCGGGAATTGTGGGAGAACGGCACTACAATTTGGCGCGCGAGGTCCGGCGCACGCTTGCGCAGTATTCAGAACTCAAGGACATCATCGCGATGCTCGGCCTGGAGCAGCTTTCGCCGGAGGACCGCAACGTCGTCGCCCGCGCCCGCCGGCTGGAGCGTTTTCTCACCCAGCCCTTCTTCACGACCGAGCAGTTCACCGGCCTGAAGGGGAAACTGGTCAGCCTTGCCGACGCGCTCGACGGCTGTGAACGCATCCTGCACGACGAATTCAAAGACCTTCCTGAGCGCGCGCTCTACATGATCGGACCGATCAGCGAAACGAAAGGGAAACCAAAGTGAACCTCAAGGTGCTCCTGCCCTTTCAAATCTTCGCCGCGAAAACCGGCGTCACGCGAATTGTCGCGGAGACGTTGGACGGCTCGTTGGGACTGCTGCCTCGCCGGCTCGATTGCGTGGCCGCGCTCGCGCCGGGGATACTGATCTACGAAACCGAAACGGATGGGGAGGTGTTCGTCGCCGTGGACGAGGGAGTGCTGGTCAAGACCGGACCGGACGTGCTGGTGTCGGTGCGGCGGGCAGTCGGCGGAACGGACCTCGCTCAATTGAGCGAGACGGTGGAAAAGGAGTTTTTGACGTTGGATGTACACGAGCAAAACACACGGACCGTCATGGCAAAACTGGAAACCGGATTCCTGCGTCGCTTAGCGACTTTTCAACATGAGTGACAAGCCCGGCAAAATCCCGAAGAACGAGCCGCCCTTCGCCGGGCGGATCGGCGCGAAGGCGACTCGCAAACTCAAGGCGCGGCGCAACCCCACGCAGGGCGTGTGGTTCGGTCTGGGCATGATGGGGTTGATCGGCTGGTCGGTGGCGATTCCAACGCTGCTCGGCGCAGCGCTTGGACTGTGGCTGGACAAGGAGTATCCGGGAGGCCGGTCGTGGACGCTGGCCCTGCTGGTGGCGGGGCTGACGATCGGCTGTTTGAACGCGTGGTTTTGGGTGTCCAAGGAAGACAAAGCCATGCGGGACGAAACGGAGGACGACGATGAATGAACCCCTGATGGTTGTGCTGGCCGGGTTTGTGGGTCTCGTCCTCGGCGGCGTATTCTTCGGCGGCCTCTGGTGGACGGTGCGCAAGGGCGCTTCGTCGCCACGGCCGGCGCTCTGGTTCGGCGGCAGCATGCTGGTGCGTACGGGCATTGTCCTGGCGGGATTTTATCTAGTCTCCGGTGGCCAATGGCAGCGGCTGCTTGTGTGTCTGCTGGGATTTGTTATCGCGAGGTTCCTGGTGATGCGGCTCACCCGCGCGCCGTCCGGCCTCCCCTACCCCCGCGGCAAGGAGGCCCGTCATGCGCCTTAGTCCCGACGAGATCATCTTCTGGCAATCCGGGATCTTCAAGCTCAACGCCACAATTGCATTCACCTGGGCCCTCATGCTCGTGCTGGCGGTCGGAGCACTGCTTGTCACACGCAGACTCACCACGGATCATCGGCGTTCGCGCTGGCAGAACCTTTTGGAAATCGTTGTCAGCCTCATCGCGAACCAAATAGAGGAAGTCGGCCTGCCACACCCCAAAAAATATATCGGCTTTCTGGGCACACTGTTCCTGTTTGTCGCGGCGGCCAGCCTCTGCACGGTCATCCCCGGCTTCGAACCCCCGACCGGTTCGCTCTCCACCACAGCGGCCCTGGCGTTGTGCGTTATGGTGGCCGTGCCGCTGTTCGGCATCACCGAGCGGGGCCTGGGCAACTACCTCAAATCCTACCTGCAGCCGACCTTCATCATGCTGCCGTTCAATGTCATCAGCGAAATCTCCCGCACGCTGGCCCTGGCCGTCCGCCTGTTCGGCAACATGATGAGCGGCGCGATGATCATCGGGATTCTGCTGGCGATCACGCCCTTCATCTTCCCGGTGGTCATGACCGCGCTCGGTCTGCTCACCGGGATGGTGCAGGCCTACATCTTCTTCATCCTGGCCACGGTTTACATCGCGGCCGCCGCACGCACGCGCAAGCCGGAGGCAGAGCCGTCACCCGCCGCTTGAAGCAAAAGAAAACCAACCCACCAACCCAAGGACCTGTTTATGGACAGCATCACCATCATTGCGGTGGCCTCAATCGTCACCGCCGGCTTCACCACCGGCATCGGCTGTATCGGGCCGGCGCTGGGCGAAGGAAAGGCCGTCTCCAGCGCGCTGAGTTCATTGGCGCAACAGCCGGACGCCTCCGCCACCATCACCCGCACGCTCTTCGTCGGCCTGGCCATGATCGAGTCCACCGCGATCTACTGCTTCGTGGTGTCGATGATCCTGATCTTCGCCAATCCCTTCTGGAACCAGGTAATTGCCGCGATTACCAAGGTGGCGGGAGAATAATTCCATGCTGATCGACTGGTTCACCGTCGGCGCGCAGGTGCTCAACTTCCTCATCCTTGTGTGGTTGATGAAGCGCTTTCTCTACAAGCCCATCCTCAACGCCATTGACGCGCGGGAAAAGCGCATCGCCCGGGAGCTCGCGGACGCCGACGCCAAAAGGGCCGAGGCCGAAAAGGAGCGCGCGGCATTCCAGCTGAAGAACGAGGAGTTCGACGGGCAGCGCGCCGCCCGCTTGAGCCAGGTGGCGGAGGAGGCGAAAGCCGAACACAAGCACCTGCTTGAGGAAGCCCGCAAGGCCGCCGACGCCTTGAGCGCCCAACGACGGGAATCGCTCGCCATCGACGCGCGCAACCTGAATCAAGCCGTCACCCGCCGGGCGCAGGACGAAGTGTTTGCCATCGCGCGCAGGGCACTCTCCGATCTTGCCTCGACGAGTCTGGAGGAGCGGATGGGCGCCGTCTTCACCAGGCGCCTGCACGAGCTGAGCGGCGAGGCAAAGCACGTCCTTTCGGAGGCCCTCCAGACAGCGGCCGAACCCGCGCTCCTGCGCAGCGCTTTCGACCTGCCGGCCGACCAGAGGGCGGCCATTCAAAACGCCCTCAACGAAACCTTTTCGGCGGATGTCCGCGTCCGCTTCGAGACCGCCCCGGACTTGGTCAGCGGGATCGAACTCTCCTCAAATGGCCGGAAAGTGGCCTGGAGCATCGCCGCTTATCTGAAGTCCCTCGAGAAGGCGGTCGGCGAACTGTTGAGCACGGAGGACAAGGCGGAAACCATGCCCTCCACCCGCAACCGATGAACGCCGCGCCGGAAAACCTTCAGAACCTCTTCGACCGCGCGTTTGCCGGGATCCGCCGGGCTCGGGAATCCGTCAAGCCGCAGCTGGCGCCGCGCGAGGTGGGCACGATCACGAACGTATCCACGGGTATCGCCCGCGTCTCCGGCCTGCCCGGCTTGGGCTTTGAGGAGTTGCTCGAATTTCCCGGTGGCGTGTTCGGCATCGCGTTCAACCTGGACGAGGACGAAGTGGGCGTCGTGCTGCTCGGGGAATACTCACACCTGCACACGGGCGACGAGGTCGAGCGCACCGGCCGCGTCATGGATGTCGCCGTGGGCGAGGGCTTGCTGGGGCGGGTTATTGACCCGCTCGGACGGCCTCTGGACGGCGGCGGGCCAGTGGACTCCGGCAAGCGGCTGCCCATCGAACGCCCGGCTGCCGCCATCATGGATCGCGCACCCGTCACAGTGCCGCTGCAAACCGGCCTCAAAGTGGTGGATGCGCTCATTCCTGTCGGGCGCGGTCAGCGCGAATTGATCCTGGGCGACCGGCAGACGGGCAAAACCGCGATCGCGCTCGACTCGATCCTGAACCAGCGCGGCCAGGACGTTGTATGCGTCTATTGCGCCATCGGCCAGCGCGCCGCTTCGGTAGCGAAGGCCGTTGCCATCCTGCGCGCGCAGGGCGCGCTGGACCACACCCTGGTCGTTGTGACCGAGGGCAACGATCCGCCCGGCCTGGCCTACATCGCGCCTTACGCGGCAACCAGCATCGCGGAGCATTTCATGGAAGCGGGCCGCGACGTCCTGATCGTGTATGACGACCTGACCCAACACGCCCGCGCCTATCGCGAACTTTCCCTGCTGCTGCGCCGGCCGCCCGGACGCGAGGCCTTCCCGGGCGACATTTTCTACATTCATTCGCGCCTGTTGGAACGCTCCACCCATTTGAGCCCGGAACGGGGCGGGGGTTCGCTCACCGCCCTGCCCATCATCGAGACCGAGGCGCAGAACATGTCCGCCTACATTCCGACCAACCTGATTTCCATCACGGACGGCCAAATCTACCTCTCGCCCTCGCTGTTTGCGCTGGGCGTGCTGCCCGCGGTCGATGTCGGGAAATCCGTTTCGCGCGTCGGCGGCAAGGCGCAACGGGCGGCCTATCGCGCGGTGGCGGGTGACCTCAAGCTCGCCTACGCGCAGTTCGAGGAGCTCGAAACCTTCGCCCGCTTTGGCGCCCGCCTGGATGAGGACACGCGCGCGATAATCGAGCATGGGCGCCGCATCCGCGCCTGCCTCAAGCAGCCGGAGTTCGCCCCGGTATCCGTGCCCGCCCAAATTGCCGTGCTGCTGGCGCTGACCGCGGACCTGTTCGACGCCGTTCCATTGGAGCAAATGGCGCGGGCGGAAACAGCCGTCATCGAGGCTGCAGCGAATATCCCGGCGGAAGTGAGCCAGCGGTTTGAAACCGCAGAAAAGCTGGGCGAGGAGGACCGCCAGACGATCACCGGGATCGCGCGCCGGGCGCTTGCGCCGTTCCAGCCGAAGCCGGAAGGCAGTCCCGGCGAGCCTGACCGGAGCTCCGCGGAAGAGGTGCCATGAGCGACACGACGGCCAGCCTCAGCCGCAAGATCGGCAGCGCCGCCGACCTGCAATCCGTCGTCCGCACCATGAAAGCGCTGGCAGCCTCGAGCATCGGGCAATATGAGCAGTCCGTGCGGGCGTTGGGCGATTACTACCGCACCGTGGAGCTGGGCTTGGGCGCGTGGTTCAGAACAGTCAAATCCGGCGCCTCAGTAGTGGAAAGACAAGTACACACCGGTTCCGGCGGGATTGGCGCGGTCGTCTTCGGTTCAGACCAGGGACTGGTCGGCCAGTTCAACGACATTGTGGCCGATTTCACCGTGAAGACCCTCGCCGACCTGCCGGGCAACCCGCATCTCTGGGCCGTCGGGGAGCGCGTCCATGCGCGCATGACGGATGCCGGACTGCCGCCGCGGGGGCTGTTCACCGTGCCGAATTCAGTCCAGACGATCACGCCGCTGATCGGGCGGATTCTGGTCGAGCACGCGGCCCACCAGGACCGGGGCGGAGTCACCGAGCTCCACCTCTTCCATAACCGCCCCGCGCCGGGCGCGCTATACGCTCCCGTTCATCAGCGCCTGCTCCCGCTCGACGAAACCTGGCGTCGCCGGCTGGCGGGACTTCCCTGGCCGACAAGGCCCCTGCCCGAGGTCATGGGTGACAGCGCCACCCTGCGGGCGCTCATCCGCGAGTATCTTTTCGTCTCGCTGTTTCGTTCCTGCGCCGAATCGCTCGCCAGTGAGAATGCCAGCCGCCTCGCGGCAATGGAACGCGCGGACCGCAACATTGACGAATTGCTGCGGGAGCTCAAGGGCAACTTTCACCGTTTGCGGCAAAGCGGAATTGACGCCGAATTGTTTGACGTGATCGCCGGATTTGAGGCGCTGGCCGGGCCGTGAAAGCACTGCTGCGAAGGTACTCCACGCCATTCCGTCGTGGCGGCAGCCGATGAGAACACGGGTTTCTCGCTGAAACATGCCATAGCGGACCTTCCGGCAGGGCATTCACACGCGGACGGCCTGGCTGCACTTGCGAAAGTGGAAGCCATAGATTGCCAGTGTGATCGCTGTCGGCAGCAGCCGCGGCCGCCGCAAAAAGGTCCATAGCAGAAGTCCCCAATAGTGGAACCGCTCGCGGCCGAGGATGCCCAGTCTGATGCTGGCCGCGGCGAAGGCATGCAGATTGCGCCAACGGACGGGACGGGGCTGGCGCGCAGGCTGGTATTCGCGCAAAAAGGTGCGGATCCGCTGGTAGTAGGGCCCGGGCGCGTACAGGTAAACCATCAACTGCTTGTATCCGCGGTGCAATAGCTCGCGGTCCATGAGCGGGATGAAGTTGAGCGAGCCATCGAGGTTGTCGCCGCTGGAGTCGCCGATCAGGCGGCCCTGCTGGCAGAGCCTCTGATGCAGTTTCGTGCCGGGCACCGCCTGCAGCAACCCGACCATCGCGGTCACAATACCGCTCTGCTGGATAAAGTTTATCTGGCGCTGGAAAATGGCCGGCGGATCGTTGTCGAAACCGATGATGAAGCCGCCCTGCACCTGCATTCCGGCGTGTTGAATGCGCTTGACGTCGGCGATGAGGTCGCGGCTCTGGTTCTGGCGCTTGTTGCATTCGTTCAGGCTCGCCTCTTCGGGAGTTTCAATTCCGACGAAAACCTGGTCAAAGCCCGCGGCGACCATCAGGCGCATGAGCGCGTCATCGTCGGCGAGGTTGATGGACGCCTCGGTGTAGAAGGTGAACCGCGGACGGCCCTGGCGCCAGCGAATCAGGGCCGGGAGCAACTCATCGCGCAGGGAGCGCTTGTTGCCGATCAGGTTGTCGTCCACGAAGAAGACGGGCCCGCGCCATCCGGCATTCCAGAGGCCGTCGATCTCGCGCAGGACCTGGCTTGCGGTCTTCACCCGCGGCCGGTGACCAAACATGGCGGTGACGCTGCAGAACTCGCAGTTAAACGGACAGCCGCGTGAGTATTGCACGCACATCGACGCATAGCGCGGCAGTTTTGCCAGCCCCCACAGCGGGGCCGGTGTGGCGCGCAGATCCGGCAGGGCCGTTGAGGTATAGACACGCCTGGCGCAGCCCCGGGCGAAGTCGTCCAGGAACTCCGGCAGGGTGGCTTCAGCTTCGTTCAGCACCAAGTGGTCGACGTCTGGAAACTGCTGGTGCTCAATGGTGAACAGGGGGCCTCCCGCCACGGTCGTTTTACCGGCCGCGCGGCAGCGGACGAGGACTTCCACGGCCGAAGTCCGTTGGGCGATCATTGCACTGATCAGAATCAGGTCCGCCCATTCCAGATCCTTCTGCCGCAATGCCGCCGCGTTCAGATCCACCAGGCGCTTCTCCCACCGCGCCGGAAGCATTGCGGCGACCGTCAGCAGTCCCAGCGGGGGGAGCGCGGCACGCTTGCGGACAAACTTCAAGGCGTGCTTGAAACTCCAGAACGTGTCCGGAAATTCGGGGTATATGAGCAACACCTTCATCATCAGCGGCGGGTTTTGCTGGGAGCCGCACGGGGCAGGGCCTCAAGGACCACCGGAGCCGGGTCAGCGTGACGGATCGCGATCAGGCCCGTCCGCGGAAGCCACCCATGAAGTATACGATCAGGGCGATCACCAGGACCAGGCCGAGTGCGCCCCCGCCAAAGGCAGGACCGCCAAAATAGAAGCCGCCGCCGCCGAACAGGAGAATGAGTACAATGAGCAATAGGATTAGGTTCATGGCGGTATTCTAACCCAATCTGGTCCTTTCCAACATGGGGTGTTGCCCTACCTGCGGTCCGCCCGGGATTTCCCCATGCGGCCCACGGCGGAGTAGGGTTTTACCTTATTTCGCACAAGCCCTTCCAGGAGTAGGATGGATCCATGAAACACACCTCATACCTAACCCGTATTGCCTTACTCGCCGCTTTGGGAGCGTTCGCAGCCGGGTGCAAACCCTCCGGTGAACAGACGGAGGTCACCTCCGCCAAGGCCATCGACAAACAGCTCGAAGCGGTGCAGAAAGAGGGCGCTGACGCAGCGACCGACCTGTCCGCGTACTCCTACGCGCAGAAGCAGGAATTTGTCGCAGACATGGAGGCGCAGTTGGCCGCAATGGAAAGCAGCATCGATGAACTCACCGCAAGCATCACCAAAGCCAGCGTTGCCGTCCAGACGGAAGCCTCTCCCAAGCTGGCGGCCATTCGGGCCAAGCAGGAGAGTCTCGAGAAACAACTCGACGTTATCAGAGACGCCGACGCCTCAACGTGGGATCTGGTAAAGCAGACCACCAGCCAGACATATGAAGACCTCAAATCGAGTTTCAATGACATGCGTCAGTGGCTCGGCGACAAGGTGGCCCCCTGATGCGTGATCGAAGGCTTTACCCTGACTGTGACTTGGGCTGTCGGCAACGGTATGTTGGCGCACCCGGAGATGATGCATTCACCGGATCATTCGCCATGAAATCCTCTGCCAACAGTTCCCCCTGTCGCTAAGTCTACCCAAAAGGATGCTGGGTCGCTACAGCACTCCTAAGATCGCCCCCCGTCACCACGGGGGGCCTTCTTTTGGCCAATGTCCAGCCAAGCTGGGTCGGGTTACACCCCATTTCCCGGCCCACCCGGCCGTGGTACAATGCAGGCCATGAAAACAATTCTCAAACGTCTTCTAATCCTCATTGCCGCAACCGCTCTGGCCACCCTGACCTTCAGCGGATGCCAGACCGCCGACGGGCTGGGCCAGGACATCGAGAACCTCGGGGAAAGCATACAGGACTGATCCGTCCACCGGAGGCTTTCCAGTCTCGCATCCCGCCGCGGCCGGAGCCCCCCCGCGGCGGCCGGCCTCAGCCCTGATTCCGGCCCATCGCTTCTCCTCAATCCTAGAACCACACTGTCATGAAAATGTCACCTCACCCAACTGTCTCCGCCTCTGCAACCGAATGCAAGGCCACCCGCTTCTCGCTCGTCGCCGGCACCGCCATTCTCGGTGCCTCGCTCCTCCTTGCAGCTTGTGCCACCCCCAGGGAGTCCCATCGCGTCTCCGGTCCGCCTCCGCCCGCACCGACCCGCAATGTCGCCAGCACGCAGACTTCGGTCGTCAGAACGGCGAATGCGCAGAGTGGCGATCGCGTCCAATATGTGACCACCACTGACGCGACGCCGGGCGCAAACCTGATCATCGTGACCCAGGCGCCGCCGGTTCCCCCGCCCGAGGTTGTCGTCGCACAGCCTACGCCGCATCATTTGTGGATTCCCGGCTACTGGACCTGGCGCCACGAACGCTATGAGTGGATGGCCGGCCACTGGGAAGTTCCGCCGCGTCCGGGCGCACAGTGGGTCAATCCCCGGTGGGAGAATGAAGGCAATGCCTACCGCTTTTTCGAAGGCTATTGGGAATGAGCCTTCGAACCTGCTCTTATACCGGTTTCACCAAGGTTTGATAGAATTGCAGCGGGCATTCGTGGCGCGCGCGCTTGCGCGCCGCTGCCAGGGCCTTGGGAGACCATCCGCAAGCGGAGGTCCCACGCCCATGCTCCACCTGATCAATCCATACTGAAAGCAGTATTACATGCCGGCTGGCGGTGTTGTATCAGCATGCCGGGCTTGCGTATGAAAATCCAATGAGTTTCGAAAAACTCACCAGTTCCCTTGCCTCCGCGCCCGGGATCGGCGGCAGCCTGACCGACGCCTGTTCGCGCTCGCCGGATCCGGTTCATCCGCTCCCACACACCAGAACCCGCACCGTCGCGGTTAACTGGGTCACTCCGGTCTACAACCGTGGAGCGGTTCAAAGGGTGGAAAAGGCAAACGGGAACGGAAACGGGGGGGACGGCATCAAGTACTGGGAGCACTACGGCTCGCTGGCGGGACTGATCTGTCATGGCCCCGTGGATACCCTCGAGGAGATCCTCATCGACAGCCAATCCGTATGGAAGGGCCCCCTGCAACGGGACAAAGCGTCCGTCTGCTCGACGATCGCCGTGGATCCCCAACGCCTCGTCCGCTTCTATTGGGGCTGCGCAACGCAAGAGGTCGATCCGCTCCTCGCACCGGACGGCAACTCCTTCGGCCACGAACACCCCGCCTACAAGGGGGTCTGCTACATCGTGCTGGTGAATTTCCTCTTTGGCCGGGAGCGCACCAGCGTCCCGGGCATAGCGGTGGTGGTCACCCTCAAGCCGCGCCAAGAGCTCGCCAGGACAGGGAAACCGGGGTCGAACCTGCGAACTCCCCGACTGTCAGGGAAATGACCCGCCCAGGTGGACTGGATCCCCGCCTTGCATCGCATGTTGGGGATCTGCATAAAGCGCTCTTTACGTGATTTCCGGGTGGGCCGCGGCCATCCTGTCGCCCGCCCCCCCGCACAGTTCCGGGAGAACCGGTTACGGCATCCGGGTAAGTTTTGCATATTTATGAATATTCCGGTTGACTCCATGCCCGTCCCGGCCTGATTCTTCGAAGTCAAGCGGGCCTGGGCGACAGGGGTCGGACCTACGTAACCCACTTGCCAGCAGTATGTTAGGATAAATTTCCATGCTCTATCTCTCCTTAGAACCCCTTTTGAGGCGCGAAAAGGGCACTCTAACAATCAGATTTATAACCAAATCAAAGAAGTAGGTGCTTAAATGCCCCGATTTGTCGTGAAAAACGGCGTCTAAGCGCGTTAAATGTGCCTGACCTAGTCCTAACCTACTTTCACGCAGGAACTTGCGATGGTCCGACCCGCTTTGCTCCAGCCCGCTTTGCTCCAGGAACTTGCGATGGCGACCCGCTTTGCTCCGACCCGCTTTGCTTCCCCGAGGCCCGCACCTGGCTCGACCAACAATTCAACCGGAGGGCTGGCTGATGCAC
>JBNGDP010000040.1:0-26928 GCA_049975345.1 Oceanipulchritudo sp.
AGGTATCGGTCTTCGCGCGTGAACGCGCGACTCGAAGGTGTCGGTCTTCGCGCGTGAACGCGCTACTCGAAGGCGTCGCGCTACTCGAAGGTGTACGACTCGAAGCGGGAGGAAATTCAACGGACCGGCGCGAGGGCAACTTGACACATCCATGCGGATATCCGGAAATCGACGGATCATGGGGTACGCGCCGCAATCCTTGGAATTTTCCTTTCCGACGAACACGCCGCATGCGGGGATCCCGCTGGGCAATGGCAATTTCGGGGTTCTTGCCTGGGGCGAGGGGGATGCGTTCAACCTGACCCTGAACCGGCAGGATTACTGGAACCATCGGGGCCGGATCGTATGGGGGGAGGCGGTGTCCTACACCAACATGCTGGAGCGGATCCTGGCCGGGGCGAGCGAGCGCTACCTCCCGGAATTCATCCGCCGGGAGCCCGAGGACGGGCCGAATCCCTGCCGCATGCCGCTGGGGCGGGTGGTGGTCCGGCTGGACAATCCACCGGGGAGGAGCTGGCTGGACCCGGCCACCGGGGCGGGGTGGCTCAACGGCAAGCACGCGCTGGTCGTCGATCCGGAGACCCCGCGCCTGCACCTGAAGGGGGAATGGCCGGAATTCCGCATGCTCCCGGCCTTCGGCGGGGAGGTTGAATCCTACTGGAGTCAGCATGGCATACCGCAACCGCAGCGCTTCTCCCACGACGGGGTCGTGGGCTGGACCCAGGGCGGGGTGGAGGATCGCACCATTTGCGCGGCGGCGCGCAGCGCGGGTGGCCAGCTGGTGGTAACCGTCGTGTATGGGGAAAATCACGACACGGCGGTGCGGGCGGCTGTTGATGCGCTCGCATCCGCGCCGGCGTTCGAGGCGGTGATGGAGCGGTCGGCGGCGTTTTACGCAAACTGGTGGGCGAAGGTTCCGGAGATCAAAACCGTCCCGGCCCACATGCGGCGGGCATGGGAATACTCGATGTTCAAGGTGGCCGGCATGTGCCGTCCGGGCACGCCCGCGCCGACCCTGCAGGGCCCGTGGGTTGAGGATGACCGGCTCGCGCCGTGGCAGAGCGACTACCACTTCAACATCAACGTGCAGATGGCGCACTGGCCGCTGTTGCAGGCGGGGCATCCCGAACAGTACGAGCCGCTGATCGGCCAGATACGCGATTGGATGCCGCGCATGCGCGAGTACGCCCGGGTCTTCACCGGCGTGGAGGACGGGACCATGCTGCCCCACGGTGCCGACGACCGGGGTGGACTGGCCAACTTTTCATGGAAGCACCAGTTCGACGCCGGCAGCGCGCCGTGGATCGCCCTGATGTTGTGGGAATATTTTCGCTACACGGGCGATCGCGACACCCTGGCGGAAGTCGTCTATCCCATGCTCACCGGCTCGATGCGCGTCTACGCCGCGATGGTCGAACAGAGCCCGGGAGGGAATTGCCTGTACGGCCCGAGTCCGGAGTTTGTCCTGCCCGGCAAGCCGGTCTGGTTCAGGAACCCGAGCTTCCATCTCGCTTTCATCCACAAGCTGGTGCCGGTCATCGGGGAGGCCGCGCGTGTGTTGCAGATCAACGAGCCCGGACTGCCCGGATGGAAGCGGATGGCCACGGTGCTGCCGCGCGCGGCGGTCATCGACGGTGAAATCGCCATCGGCGAGGATCAGCCCCTTTCGGAATCCCATCGCCATCACTCCCATCTGGCCGGGCTGTATCCATGCGAGATCTTTGATCCCCGCGGCGAGGACCACCGGCTCCTCGACCACACGCTGTGGAAGTGGATGAAGACCGGCATGGGCGAGTGGGTTGGCTGGAGCCTGCCATGGGCCGCGCGGCTCTGGCTGCGCATGGACGAGCCGCAGGCGGCGGAGTTCTGCCTTGAGCAGTGCGTCCGCTTCTTCATGCACGAGAACCATTTCGGCACCCACAACGCATTCAAGCGCGGCTTCACCAGCTGGATCTGCCCCGACCCGCCCTACATCATGCAGATGGACATCACCGCCGGCTTCGCGTCGGCGGTCATGGAATGGGCTCAAGCCT
This sequence comes from Oceanipulchritudo sp., assembly GCA_049975345.1. Lineage (GTDB taxonomy): Bacteria > Verrucomicrobiota > Verrucomicrobiia > Opitutales > Oceanipulchritudinaceae > Oceanipulchritudo. The sequence continues at coordinate 2,034 of JBNGDP010000040.1, forward strand.
GAGGCGGGCAACTGCCCAGGCTGGATCAGTTGCCCAGTTGCTCCAGTTCCCCGGCCAGCTCGCTCAGGCCGATTGCCTCCACTTCGTTCTTCAACTTGTAGCGTTCGCTGTTGGCCCTCACGACATAGCTCCTTGCCGGGTGCAAATCCGCGCAGGCATGGTGAAATCCCCGCTCCGGTCGGGCGCCTGACTGGCGCTTTATTTTGATCGCCCAGCGATCGCCACCGGGCAGTTCCAGAACGAGGTCGATTTCCGCCCCGCCCGTGCTCCGATAGAATCCCGCCACCGTGCGTGCCGGCGCCGCAGCCAGCAGGTTTTCGATGACAAAGCCTTCCCAACTGCCTCCGACAACCGGGTGGCCGAGCAGCGCGTCCCGGTCGCCCAGGTTCAGCAGCGCGTGCAGCAAGCCGCTGTCGCGTATGTACACTTTCGGGGACTTTACCAGCCGCTTTCCCACATTGGCAAGGTAGGGTTGCAGACGGCGCACCAGCAGCAGGTCCACCAGCAGGTCCGTGTAACGGGCCACCGTCTGGCCGCTCACCTCCAAACCCGCAGCTATCCGGGCCGCGTTGTGCAGCCCGCCCTGGCTGTGCGCCAGCATGGTCCAGAACCGGCGTAGCGTCTCGGCCGGTATGCGCGGGCCCAGTTGCGGTATGTCCCGCTCAAGATATGTCCGGATCAGGTCCTCCCGCCAGGCAAGGCTCGACCGCTCCGTCTCCGCCAGAAAACTCTCCGGAAAGCCCCCCCGCAGCCACAACCGGTCCAGATGCTTCGCCTCGACCTCCTGTATCTGAAGGGGCGTCAATTCAAGATACCGGATCCGCCCCGCCAGGCTCTCCCCGCTCTGCCGCATCAGCTCCATCGACGCCGAGCCCAACAGCAGAAAACGTCCGCTCCGCAGCCCCTTGCGCCGCCCAGAGTCTATCAGCCCGCGCAACACCGGAAACAGGTCCGGAACCCGCTGGATCTCGTCCAGGATCACTAGTCGCCCCTCATGCGCCCCCAGATAATCCGCCGCATCCGCCAGCTTCGCCCGGTCCGCAACACTCTCCAGGTCAAGGTATACCGCACCCGCTTCCGCCGCCAGCGCCAACGCCAGCGTCGTCTTCCCGGACTGCCGCGGTCCCAGTAACGCCACCGCCGCCTGCTCCGCCAGCCCCGTCCGTACCGTATCCAGCATCTTTCGTTGTAACATGCTTGCAAATATTCCGATCCTTGGAAGATTTGCAAGGATAATCCGGATTATTGCCCTTTCTTTCCGCGTTGGCGGTCATGGAATGGGCTCGAGCCTGAGGCGGGCAAAGAAGGGATAACTGGACACCGGAAGGGTGACCGCCCACTCGTTGAAGGTGCCGGTGCCGGTGGGATTGGAATCGACCAAGGTCAGCCCAATATCCCGTAGTTGGAATTCGAACCAGTTTTCCAGATCTCCTGAGAGCTCGACACTCACGAGCACATCCGTAGCGGACTTGCGGATACGGAAGGAGAACTGGTCGCCATCCAGGCGCTGGTAGTCGGCGCCATCGTGAACCAGCGGATTGCGTCCGAGCGCGAACTCGGCGAAGTTGGGCTGGCTGTCGCCGTCGGGATTGGCCTCCGGCAGCATGTCGGCGAGTGGCGTACCGTTGGGGAAGACGGCGGAGGCCCATGCATCATAGGCGGGCGTGTGAAGGAGAAGACTGTTCCCGGCGCTGAAAAGGGGACCGCTGGCGTAGGCAAGTTCAAGTTCCAACCATTCGGGCAGATCAACCGGGGACAGGACCGGCGTGTTGATTGTCAACTCACCTGACGGGCTGATAAACCAGTCCGTGACGGTCTGGCTGCCGAGGGTGAGCACGGGCGGATTCTTGCGACCGGCGGTGAAAACCTGTCCTTCCGGAAAGCCGGTCGGGGCCGGGTAGCCGGCGCGGATGGCTGCGGCATCGGGAAGTTCACTGTTTGAGTAGCGATCCGGCGCCTGCTCGAGCCGGATTTCCACCAGCGGCGAACTGCCATGGCTGAAGGAGTCCGGATAAGTCGAACCATCCGGGAAACGGAACCAAAGCAACGTGCTGGAGGTATTCCAGCCTGTATCCCGCGCCCAGTCGAGGTTCTGGCCGGTGGCAAGGTCGGTCACGGATAGGTTGGTGCCGTCGCCCTGAAGAACGCCCTCGGCGATCAGGCTGGCGGTGTCGAGGGTTAGAGGGACGGAAATTCGCAGCGAGGCATCATTGAGGAGTTGATCCACGTCAACCGGGATGCGGACATGGTTCCGGGCGGGAGAGGCGTTGCCAAGCGTGGAAAGGGTGGTTCCGGTGGTGGCGACATTCTGCGGCGACACTGTTCCGAGGGTGTAGTCGGGAATCGCTACAATTTCTCCCGTCTGGGTGAAGCTGAACCCGTCCAGCGCGACCTCGACTGAATAGGCCTGGCCGGGCAGCAGGCCGGCGAAGGCGGCAAGCGCGGTGGCGGTGTGCGTCTCAAGGTCGAATTCGTGATAAAGGGAGGTTTGATCGAAGGCATCCCCGTTGAGTTTGAGCCGGAGGGCCGCCGATTGCGGGAATATGCGGCCGACGGGAAGACTGGTGACGCGCAGGAGTGGTTGCGCGGTGGCGTCCAGGTCCATTGTGAACTGCAGGCCGGCGAGGTCGGCAGGGCGCAGCTTGGCGCCCGCGAGCCAGCGCGGGGAGCCGTGTTCGAGCGCGCCGATGTCGGGGGCCGCGCCATGGTGGCCGTCGGTGATGCCCGCAATGACGGCCCCCGCGTCAACGGCGGGGGAGACGTTGCGGAGGGCAAGATTGGCGCGGTTTTGGGAGAGATATTCCGGGCGGCCGCTGAGGTTGCCGGCGAGGGCTGACTCCTCGAACAGGTTGGAGCTGAGATCGGTGCCGGTGAGGGCGCCGCCGTAGTTGATGAAGCGGTCGGCAATGTTGTTGCGGATGGCGGAGCCGGCAAGGTTGCCGCTGCCGTTGATGATGAGGGAGGGAATCATCGAATTGTTGTACACGTGGACCTGCGCGTCGCCGTAATTGACCATTGTCGGGGTCAGATTGTAGACGACGATCCCCCCTTCTGTTGAGATGTTCCAGATGATGTTGTGGTGGATGAGAAAGTTGGAGCAGCCGTCGACCGCGCCGCCGTTGTCGAGGCGTATGCCCTGGCTGCCGTACCAGTTGCGGCTGTCGTCCTTGCGGCCCATGCCGCTGTGGATCCAGTTGTACGCCACCTCGGTGCCGCCGGCGTCGCCGCTGTCGTAGGTGTTGGCGACGGCGGCATCCGTTATGTGCATGCCATTGAAATAGGCATGGTTATAGGCGTAGCGGCTGCCGATCGCGCCGATATCGAGCACTGCGCCGCCGGCCCGGAACAGGGTGTTCTCCTCTACGGCCAGGCCGCTGGTGATGCCATTGACGACACTGACCGCCTTGCCGTGATTGTCGTGGATCACGTTGTCGTGCACGGTGTGGCCGCTGCCGCGCATCTCGACGCCCGAGCCGTAGTTGTCGTAAATGTGCGAGCCGGTGAGCGCGTGGCCGGTACCCTTGAACTCGACCGCTTCGGCGTAGCCGCCCCAGTTGGCATCGAGGTTGTAGCCGCAGTACCGCATGGTCACGTTTTCGAGCGTGATGCCGGTGCAGGTGTCCTGCACCAGCACCGAGCCGGCCAGGAACTGCAGGTCCTTGAGCCGGTAGTGGCTGTCGTTGTCGAACTCGAACACATGGACGCGGTTGCGCCGGTAGACGGGCAGGCCGGAGGGGTTCGAGCTGTCGGGCATCCACACGTAAAGCGTGTTGGCCGGTCCGAAGCGCCCGTCGAAGTCAAAGAACGCTTCGCCGGGGGCGTCCAGTGCCTGCAGCGAGTCCCACAGGAAATACGGGTCGCCATTGGAGGGATTTTCGCGGTAACTGCCCCAGCTGAAGCGAAAGGTGAGGGTCGATCCGGATGAGCCGACGACCTCGCCGGTCTTCCAGAACCAGCCGTAGCCGGCGTTCAGGTCGATCTTGGCGCCGGCCCAGGCGTTGTCCGACAGCGCCGGCAGGTCCGCGTCGGTGTAGGTGCCCTGGTAAAAACTGCCTGTGTTGTATCCATAAGCCGGATACGTCGTCACCGTGTCGATGGTGCCGCTGTCGGCGCTGGCCATTTCGCGCCAGTCGAACCCCGCCGGTCCGGCGCGGTCCGGCCACGAGGCCTCGGTGAGCACATGCCCGCCCACCATGAACAGGTACCAGCCCCGCGGCACCAGACTGAAACTCGGCGCGGTGAGTTGGATCTTGTAGATGTTTCCGGAATGCACCTGCCACGCGCCGACGCCGCCCGCGCCCGGCGTGAGCATGGCGAAGCCGCTCAGGATCGCCTCCTCCTGTTCGCCGCCTGGCGGGCTGTAGGCGGTGATCGTGATCGGGTTGCCGGGGGCGCCGCTTTTGGTCGGGGCGATTTTGCTCTCCATGTAGAGCCCGCCGCGCAGGTGGATGGTGTCGCCGGGGCTGGACACCGAGATCGCCTTGGCGACGCTCAGGAAGGGCGCGGCCAGCGTGCCGGGATTGGTGTTGGAACCGCCGGTCGAAACGTACCAGTCAGCGCCGGACAATGCGCCAGCGAGCAGCGAAAGGGTGGGAAAAAAGAGGAGTTTGTTCATCATGAGGGGGCGATTAAAACGGTGAAGGTGCCAACCTGATACAGAACCCACTTCCAGCCTGTTCGCACGCCGGAATTTTGTCGATGGTTGAATGGGGTGGCGGCGGGCGGTGACGCTCAGGCGCAACAGGCTGCTTTCATCAAGGTGCAGCTCGCCCGCGTCATTGGGGTTGTGGAAAGTGAAGCTCATGTCCGGATGCAGGTTGTGAGGTGATTCGGGCCACCTTCGCGGCGAGGGAAAGGGGCCGTGCGTCTACCATGGGCTATTGCCGTTCGTAGCGGAGGAAGCGGTAATCGGCGGTCTCGGAAAAGGAGAAGTGGACGCATCCGCCGGGAGCGTCGGGAACGGTTGTCGTTTCGTTGTTCATGAGATTGGTGAGGCGCAGGGATTTCGCAGCGCCGAGGAAATGCAGCGCGATCTCGCGCGAGGGCTCGCCATTATCGATCTCGCGGAAGAGGGTGAGGTAGCCGGAGTGCGAATCTGTTGCTACGGACTGGAAGCCGGTCCATGAGTGGTCGTCGGGCTCGCTGCCGAGCGGGTACACGGTGCCGGCGTGGAGGGCGTCGCGGTGCTGTTTGTAGGTGGTGATGAGCGGCTTGACTTCGGCGCGGCGCTGTTCGCTGAGGAGTTGGGTTTCAAAAAAGAACAGCGGCACGCCCATCATGGTGGTGGCGAACATCCGCATCGACGATCCTGCGGTAATGTTCCTTGGAGAGCTCACCGAGCTTGCGGGACTCGAGGACGCGCAGGAGGCTATCGCGAATGCCCTTGGCGATGCCGCGTTGCTCGCCCTTGGCGATGAGGAGTTTTTCAAATGGAGCGAGGAATGGCATAGGATAAGCGTCGGTTAAGGCCGTATAATTCTCAAGGAATTGAGGAGGCGTTGCACAGACGGTTGATTTCGGTGACCGCATACAGGGGGAGCGAGAGGAGTTCAAAATCCACCTGGCCGGTTCCTTCCTGCGTGCCCTGGATCCTGAGGTTCGGGCTGAGCTGCTGGCGACTTGGCGGGTTGAGATCCAAGCGGAAAGCGGTAGTGGCGTTTTTTTGAAACATGTATTGATGGAGCGATTTGAGGCTGCCGCTTTTGCCGGCCTTCACTTCGACAGGATAGAGGTGTCCGTCCAACGCGACGACATAATCGACCTCGGCATTGTTGGCTTTTCCCTCACGCAGCCAGTAGTGCAATTCGGGAGCGCGCCTGCCCTGATCGAGATCGATGAGATGTTGCCCGACGAACTGCTCCGCCAGCCCTCCTTCATTCACCAGATCGGTCTCGGTCATGGCCTGCAGGGAATTCCATTTCAGCCCGAGAAGATGCCCGGCCAGGCCCACATCCAGAAAGATGAGCTTGAAGCTCTTTTCATCGGCTTCGGCAGCCAAGGGCACGCCGTTGCAATGGCTCCGGACCACCGGAAAACAGACCCTTGCCTTGATCAGCAAATCGATTGCATGGCGGATTTCTCCCGTCCTCGCCTCGGGGTCGTATTGGCTGAATTTGGTTTTCCGTGCCAGTTTTTGGGGAATCTGGGCAAAGACTTTTTGCAAGAGGAGCAGGTCCTTCTGCCTGGCATATTTGTGGAAATCATCGTGATAGGTATCGATGATCGAACGATGCACTTCGGTCACCTCGGCCAACGAACCGGTTTCCCGATAAGCGGCCACGGCTTCCGGCATTCCACCAACAAATAAAAACTCCCGGTATTTTTCGATCAGCTTTTGATGGGCATTGTCAGGCAGGTCTGCATCCGGGCTGATCGCATCGAGATACCGCAGAAGTTCCGGCGCGAGAACCGACAAAAACTCGCGGAAGGAAAGCGGATATAAATGATGATAGATTACCCGGCCAACCGGCATCGAAAAGTTCGCCCGGCTTAAAGCAAACTCGAGCAGCGAACCGGTGGCGATCACCGGCACTTGCGGGCTTTCCTCGTGGTAATAGCGCAAGGCCGCCAGTGCGTGCGGGGTTGCTTGAATCTCATCCAGAAAAAGCAGCGTTCCTTCTTTCTCGGGGTGAATTCCGGTGATGGCCTCCAACTCGAGGTTGATCCGCCGCAGATCGTAGCTCTGAAATACCGCATCCAACGGCAAATGCTTCTCCAAATTGATCTCGCACAGCGCCAAACCCTGTTCCTTGGCCAAGGCCCGAACCAAAGAGGTCTTTCCCACCTGTCGGGCGCCGCGAAGGATCAATGGCTTCCGTCTCCCCGAACGGAGCCACTCAACAAGAAAGGCATTGGAAGAACGCGGGAAATTTTCAAACATACCTCAGTTTTATCATATATCGTGTTATTATCAAGGTATATCTTGGCGGGTGATTTTGGCGGTGAGGAGGATCAGCAGGGTGCAGGTGCGATTCACTGATGGATGCTGCCGGAAGAGATCGAATGGAGGGAAGGTAGTGGGTCGGTTTTCATCCTGACCTCGCGATTTTTTCAACACCCTGTTAGTTGCCGAAGGTGGTGACGGCCGCGCCGCGCCCCTCGCATTTCAAGCACCTGCCGCACGGCTAACACCGGCTCCTCCTCAGCGACAGCCCGGACGGCGACCCGGCCACCGCCTTCGCCCTCATGAAGAACCCATGGCTGCGGGTGCTCGGATTCGCCTCGCGCCGCGAGCCGCTCGCCCTCGACTCCCCGCACGACAACAACGGTCCGCTGCTGCAGCGCGGCTACGTCGCCATCCGCTGTATGTTGCGCACGGCCATGCGCTTCCGCAACCTCTCGATCCGCTGGCGTCCGTAGCCGCCGGGTTTTTCCAGCAAAAAGCCGCCCGGCCCTTGCGGACCGGACGGCTGTTAACCCCTACCTCAAAAAATATGCGGCGCACTCAGGCAGCCAACCGGCGCCGGCGTGCAAGGACCAGCCCGAGCGTCGCAAACCCTCCAAACAGCGCGAAGGTCGCCGGTTCGGGCACCGGCGTCACGTCGGCAAAGGTCGTGCCGATGCGGAATTCGTCCAGTTCCAGGTTGTTCCAATCGCTGGTAAATTGGATCGAACTGGCTCCTGACCAAGCAATAGCCGATGTAGTAATTGTGGCGGGATCGCTGCCGCCAACAGTAGGATTTATCCAGATCTTGATATCGTTCGCCGCCTCATCCAAGCCAATGATGTAGAGGTTGCTGTTGCCTATGTTGAACGAGAGGGCTGTTGCAACGCTGATCCAAGTTGAACCGTTGCGAACGGAAACATCGGTCTTTGCTCCATCTGCGTCGTTGCGACTGAACATAAAACGGGACTGACCGCTGTCACCGCCGTTAAAGTTCAGGATAACGTTTTCGGTCACCTGCGTTCGGTTATAGTCGAACATGAAGCTGACGAAGGTGGTCGATGTGCTGGGAATGGCGTTGGCCAGTGAACGGCTTAAATTAACGCCCGCGCCCAATAGGTCAGCTATTACCCTCACGCCAGTGGACTGGTTGTCGTAAGTCGTCTGTCCTATCGACAGGCTGGGCGAGATTGTTTTGAACAAGTTATTGCTGTCAACCCAGCCACCTGACCAGCCAAAGCCACTGCCGGAGCCTGTGATCCCGCCATCCGTGTCGGTGAAATCAAACCCTTCATAGGCAATTATGGCCGAATGAGCGGTGATAGTGAGGCTTAAGAAGAGGCCCACGAGGGAGGTGAGGAGGATGCTGTTTTTCTTCATGATGATTGAATTTTTTTGTTATTGAATGTGAGTGGTTTAATTTAAGCGGCGCCTAGGGGTTGACCTCGACGCGGTAGAAGACCTTGCCGGCGCCAGGGCCCGGGGCGGTGAACTGGAGGGTGCCATCGTTGCCGGGGAGGGTCTCGATGGAGGAGAAGTTGCCGCCGCCGAGGCCGGTGGTGGACTGCTGCAGGGTGTAGTCGTAGCCGGACTGGCTCTGCAGGGAGATGATCATGTTGGCGCCGGAGAGGGTGCTGCTGATGAGCGGGGCGGCGGCCGGTGGCAGGGAGGTGGAGGGGGTGACGGATTCGTACGTGGTGCCGATGCGCACCTCGTCGAGCGTCATGGTGGTGCCGGCGAAGCGCGGCGAGAACTGTGAGAAGCCGCCGAAGTCGATGCCGGAGAGGGTGGCGTCCGGGGCGCCGAGCGGGTTGCCGACGACCGGATCGACCCACAGGGTGAGTGCGTCCTGGCCGGGCTGGCTGACAAGCCGGGCGACCAGCAGGTGGGTCGTGCCGGCCTGCACCTGCCTGGTCGAGAAGGCGGCGGCGCCGGTGCTGCTGGAGATCCCGAACAAGCCGGCGCTGGTGGAACTGTTGGGCAGGCCGATGGTGAAGCGCTGCGAGTTCGGGTTGCCGACCAGCTGCACGATGGCGCGGTCATTGTTGTTATTGGTCGGCACGGAGCTGACGCTCAAAAGCATGCTGAACCAGATTGTGGTGTCGTCGGCGCCGAGGTAGCCGCTCGAGACGCCGCCCACCCGCAGTGCGGCGTACGGGTCAACCGTCATGTTGCGGTAGATCCAGGGGTTGTCCCCGGTCCCGACGTTGTTGCTGCCGGTCACCAGGTAGGCATTGGCGGCGGCGGAGAGACCGGCGTAGGAAAGCCCGCCGTTGGTGATGGTGCCGGTTGCCCAGTTGTTGCGCAGGCCCTTGCCGGTTCCGGCCGGATCGCCGGTGACCCCGCCGAAAGCATTGGTGTAGGGCAGGCCGTTGCCGCCGTTGAGGCCGGCATCGGCGTCGTTGGTGGTGGTGCCCGCCGTGTAGTCAAAATCTTCATACGCGATCAGCGCGGATTCGGCCGGAGGCGGCGTGACGTCAGCCCATGAGGTCCCCATGCGGAACTCGTCGAAGAGCATTGTGTTGAGGTAGCGGAAACCCACCCCAAGGTAGCTGCCGATGTCGAAGTTTGCCTTGACGGCGTCGGCGGCTTCCGGTTCGGCTGTGCCGGGGACCGGGTTGACGTACATGCTGACGGTGTCGTTACCACTGGCGAAGTCGATCCGGACCACGATCAGGTAGGTGGTGTCGGCTTCAGCCAGGACCGATGTGGCGTGCGTGCTGTTGGCGCTGTCGACGATGCTCAGCACCGTGTCGTTCTCGGCCACCCCGAAGTACAGCCGTTGAACCTGGTCGGGGGTGATCATGACCTGCGCGCGGCCGCCCTCGCCGGTCACATCGGTGCGCATCAGGAAGCTGAAATACAGCGTAGTGCCATCAGCGCCGAAATTGCCGCCGCCACCCACGCGGTAAGCCGCCCACGGGTCGGTTGACATGAAGCGGTACACCCATGTGCTGAAGGCGTTGGAGCCGCCCGCCTGCAGGCCGTTGCCGGAGACCGCAAGGCCGGGGTAGCTGAGTCCGGACGCCACGGCGCCGTCCCAGCCGTCGCCGCGCAGCCCCGTGCCCGAGCCGCCCGGATTGCCGTTCGGGTTGCTGTAGGGCAGCCCGCTGCCGCCGTTGGCGCCACTGTCCTCGTCGGCAACGCCGCCGAGGTTGTAGTTGAAGGATTCCTGGATGATCAGCGCGCCGTTGGCGACAGAGGCGGCCATGGATGCGCCGGCGATGAGCAGTTTGATGAGGATGTTTTTCATGGGATTAAGGGTGAAACCAGTCTCTGGGGTTTGGATCCGGTGTGCCCGGATTGGGATTCTTCAAACGATGACAACCTAGACCCAAATCCGGCGGGTCCTCCATCCTTCTGTTATTACACAGTTGAACGACCGGACGGCGCCGCCACGCGGATGGCGGCGATGACGGCCTGGCCGGCGGCGACGCGGGGGAAGGCGAGGTGAATGCGGCCATCCACGGGCCGGACGGTGAAGGTGCGGCGCACGACAGCGTGGTGGCGGCCACCGGCGGCCGTCCACGGGTCAAAATCCTGCAGGACGGTGACCCCGTTGACGGCGACGTCAAAGAGCCTCCAACCTGTGGCATCGATGCCGCCGCCAGCGCCCCAGAACGGTTCGAGGAAGAAGCATTCGACGCGGGCTTCGGGGGCGTTGACGGGAAACTCCCATGCGATGCGGTGACGCCCGTAGCGGTAGGTGGAAAAGAGCGGGCAATCCGGATCCGGCGCCCCATGGACCGGCGTATGGATGAAACCGATGCTGCCGGTATCCGGCTTGAGGGCGGGAAAGTCCCGCGCCCATGATGCGAACCGGACGCCGTCCTCGGCGGCAAGGGACTCCGGCTTCCAGACCACGCCGTGGGGATCGGTCCATGGCTGGCTGCCGCCGCAGTTGATGGCGTGCAGGACATGGCCCGATCCGGGAGCGGGCGCATTCGGATCGAAGTCGACAAGCCGTCGCCAGCCGGGGGAGGTCGGCAGGGCGCGCTGGCGGATGTAGTGGATGGCCACTACTTTTCCGTTCATGCGCGCCTCGGCGTGGAGCAGATCCTCGTCGATCAGGCAGCCGTTCCATACGAAGGGCCTTCCCGGCCCCGGGTTGCGGCGGGTGCCGAAGGAACGGGTGTGATGGCCGTTGAAAAGCTCGACTTCATCGCAATTGCTGAAGACCTGCAGGTTGTCGAAGGTGCCCGGCCGCTGGAAACGGTCCGGCCACGTGGGCGAGACAATATAGACCATGGGTGAGCGGCGCGGGTCGGCGTAGGCGGAGCGGAACAGAAAAAACAGGTCGCAGGGCTCCTCCCATGCGGTGACCAGTCCCTTGTTGTTGACCGGCCCGAATTGGCCGTTCCTGTGGTCCTCGACAGAGTGGGTCGAGCGGCCGGGATTTGGAAATGTATTGAAAATCCAATGCCAATGACCGGCGGCCCGGTCGCGCTGCTCCTCGCCGATGCGGATCTTGGTGCCCATGGCGTGGCAGGCCCACGATTCCGAATGGTCATTCTCATCGCCGTTGTAGCGGGTGTCGCGGTGCAGCCCGAAGGACCGCCACGCGCCGTATTCGCCGACCATCTGCAGGCTCTCGAGGTCGTAGTCGTTGCAGTTGCCGCCGTAGGTGCCGGACCATTCCTGCGGCACGTTCCAGTCGCTGCCCTTGCCGCCATTGCAGGTCAGGCAGAGGCGTTCGGAGCGGGCCGTCGGATCCCACTGCCGGATCAGCTCGCAGCATTCCGAGGCGAAGTCTTCCGGCAGCAGCGACTCGTTCTGGATTCCCCATGCGATAATGCACGGATGGGCGCGCCGCTCGCGTACCCACTCGACCAGGCCGGAACGGAAATTCTGGCGGAAGGCATCGGAGTCAAACCAGATGTGGCTGCCGAACTGGGTCCAGCAAAGCAGGCCCGCCTTGTCCCAGTGCGGGTAGTAGCGGAGGTTGTGCGGATGGTGGGCGTCGCGGAAGGCGTTGAATCCGCAGGCAAGGATCTGGCCGGCCCGTGCGCGTATCTGTTCCTCCGTGAAGGCGTGATCCGCGCCGAGGAGGGTCTCATACTCGGCCCCGCCGCGCAGGAACACCGGCTTGTCGTTTATGCGGAAGACCTTTGCCGCCGCCGGCAGGTCGCGCGCATCGGCCTTCCGGGGCGGCGTGACATCGGGTTCCCGCCAGCGCGGCGGCCCGGCATTGATTTCCCGGTCGGTCTCAATGATGCCAAAGGTTGTGGAAGTGAGCTCGCACAGTTTCTCTTCGGGCGTCTTGATGGAGATGACGAGCTTGTGCAGGTAGGGTTCCTTTTCCGTCCAGAATTGGAGAAAATGCATCCGCTGGGTGGTGTGGCGCAGCGTCCTGCCCGACCTTGCTGGAAGGCTCTCCCCGAGCTGGAACTGTTCCAGAAAGACCGTTCCCCCGCCGTTCAGGATTTCCCCTTCGATCAGGACCGGCTGCTCCGAGTCCGTGTCGTTTAGAAGGCTCAATTCAATGGTGAAACTGACGGACCGGTCGGCTCCGGTTTGCTGGAAAATGCGCACCCCGCAGGGGGCCGTCCGGATGGCCGGTTCGGGCGACGAGAGAACGGTTGTGAACCCCTTGTTGGCCTCCGAGACCGGTTCCCAGCCGTGGAATTCCATTTCGATGCCCTCCGGCATGCAGCGGACATTGCGGTCGTCGTTCGGGCGGACAATGGAGGGCCAGCTGATTTTCCTCAATCCGAACACGGTCATGGCGGCGTGGGAAAGGTCCCCCGACGCCATGCGCACGCGCGCATGCACCTGATGCAGGTACGGCCTTTCCGGCGACCATTGCGCCATGCCGTCCACAGGCACCAGGGATTCCTCAACACGATGGAAGCGGCATCCCCCGGCAATGTCGCCCCGGAGGCTTCCTTGCACAACCACGGCCCCGTCCGCATCCCGCAGCTCGTATTCCACCATGAAACTTTGCCCGGCATCGGAGAAGTTCATGAGCTCCACCCAGAGCCGGATCCGGGCGCGGTTCCCTTGCCAGCGGTCCGCAAAGGCGTAGACGCCGAAGGGCAGCACCCTGACCGGCCCCGACCATTCCAGCTGGACGGGCCTGTGGATGCCGAAGGGTTGGTTGCCCTCCGTGTTCGGGGCTCCCCAGCACCCACCGCAGACGTGGGGAAGATCCAGAATGTCCGCCGGATGACGGGCCCGCACCAACAACTCGTGCGCGCCCGGCCCATGTTCCGGCAAGGGCGTCCAGAACGCCGTCCGCCCGCCTGCATGCCGCCCGATGTGCCGGTTGTCCAGCCAGACGTCGGCGTAGCTGCCGACGCCCTCAAAAAGCAGCAGGGCATGGCGTGCGAAGGCGGAGGGTGGGGCCAGCTCAAGGCGCCTTCGATACCATGCCGTGCCGTGCAGGTTGCCATGGCTTTCCCCGTTGTAGGCATGGTAATCCTCCCAGTTGTGCGGTAGTTTCACTTCTTTCCATCCGCTCTCCCCCGCGGCGGGCGCATCCGCTTCGGTTCCCATGATGCTTGCCCATCCCGCGTTCAGGGGCATCGGTTCAAAAGATCGGGAATGAACGGGTGAGGGAATGGTACTGACTCGGTTCATGAAAGGATTGCCTGATGGGGGAATCACCCTTTATCCGGCGCAGCAAGCCGCCCGTTGTTCGACGGTTCAATAAGGCCGGCCGGTTCAACCATGTAATGATTTGCTGTTTGAGCCTGAAATGAAGGAACAAAGACTGGTGGTTGCCTGTCTGCCATGGTGCGGAGGGCGTAACCCCCCTTGAACCTGTTTCTGGATGAAAAACCCAAGCCACCTTTCGAAGAGCGGCCTCGCGATGGCCGTCAGAGCGCTTTTGATGACCCTTGCAGGGTGGACCCTGTCTGGCGGCCCTGCGCGGGCTGAACTGCTGCTTGAGGAGAGCTTCATTTTTTCCGCGACCAACCTGCAGGGGGAGGGGAGCGGGAGCGGCTGGGCCGGCCCATGGCAGACAGGGGTGGGAGGCAGCGATTTCGTGACAGTGCCCGGGCTCCTGCAGGCCAATGACGGGCGGCTGGCCGTGCGCGGCAATGCCGTCACCGATTCCGCCAATGCGGCGAGCACCATTTACCGCGAGATGGCGGCGCCCCTGACGGAGGACCTTGTGTACCTCAGTTTTCTGTGGTATTTCTCCAACAACTTTTCCGCCTACATGGGGCTGGGCACGGAGGCGCATGACAATGTGTTTTCCACCGCCTCCTTCCGGGTGGCGCGCCTTGACAGCAACCAGCAGCTTGGCTGGTGGGATCCCGCGGCCTCGCGCTGGCAGTCGAGCGGTCTGCCGCTTGCCGCCGGGCAGGCTTACTTCATCGTGGTGAAGGCTGAGAAAGGTGGGGCTTCCTGGGGAGGCGGCGACGACACGCTTTCCTTCTGGATTGATCCGGCGGTGGGACCGGCCGAAGGGGAACCGACCTGGTCCAGCGCCAACGTGAACTTCGGCAACCTTGACACCAGCCGGTTGCTGGCTGGCACCAATTGGAACGGGGCCGTGATCGACGAGGTGCGCCTCGGTACCGATTGGGCATCGGTGACGCCCCGCGCGGAGGATTTCTCGATGCTGACGGTATCCGTGGAGAACGGCAGTGTCACCCGGTCGCCGGATCAGGCGAGCTACGCCTTTGGCACCGAGGTTACCCTGACGGCGGTCGCTACCGACGGATACATTTTCGCCGGCTGGACGGGTGACGTGAACGGTCTTGAAAATCCGGTGACAGTGGCCGTAACGGCGGATTTGCATGTCACGGCGACCTTTGTGCCGGCTGCGCTCGGTCTGAAGATCACTGTTGAGGCGGAAAACGGGACGGTGCTGGTCGATCCGCTGAAGGAGGGATACGCCGAGGGGGAAGTGGTGACGCTGACCGCGGTGGCCGACGAGGGCTACCGCTTTGACGGCTGGAACAAGGAGGTTCTGGATTACCGGATATCCGCCCCCGTGACCATGACCGGTGACCTGTTGGTCGCGCCCCGTTTCACGCCCGCGCCTTTTGGCGAGGGCGGAGTGGGGGCCAACGTGCGCGAGGAATTCGTCAAGGAAGTGCTTTACGTGGACGTCGGGTCCGGCCTGGACAGCCATCCGGGCACGCAGGCCCAGCCCTTCAAGACCATCGGCCGGGCCTTGGCACGGGCGGAACAGCTGCTTGGCGGCGGGACCGGTGTCAAGGTGCTGATCCAACCCGGGGTCTACCGGGAGGAAGTGCGCGTACCGGCGGCCCAGTTCACCGCTCCGCTGGTCATCGAAGGGGCGGGCTGGACGGAGGATAGCGGCAACACTGGCGACGTCATCATCAGTGGCGCGGCCCCGCTGGAGGGCCTGAGCCGGAATGCGGACGGGATTTACGAGCTCCCGTGGATCCACAACTGGGGCTTCCAGCCGGATCCGTTCGACTGGGCGGAGACCCCGACCCCCGCTGGCATGCGGCGCTTTGAGTGGATCCTGCTCGGCAACGAAGCGTTCCTGCATGTTTTCAGCTACGAGGACCTGCTGGCCGCCGAGGGTCACCACGTCTTCGTCGACGAGGTGGCGGACAAGCTTTACCTCAAGGGGCCGGCCGGAATCGACCTCGCCACCGCCGGCGTCGAGATGACACGGTTCGCCTCGGGCGCGCCCAACAACAGCAACTTCCTCATGTGGATCAAGGGCAGCGGCGACAATCCCCGCAGCCACATCGTGGTCCGCAACCTTGTCTTTGAAAAGGGCTGCCCCGGCGCCTTCCGGGCGGCACTGCATATCCATGACGTCGCGAATGTCCTTGTGGAGGACGTGGTTGGCCGGCTCAACCATTCCCTCGGCGTGTTGGCCGATGCCGCCGATTACAGCACGCTGCGCCGCATTAGCGTCCACGGGAACACCATCCAGGGAATGGGCTTCGGACAGACCACCCAGGGCCGCATCGAGCACGCCCACATTTTCGACAACTGCGAGGTGTCCTTCCGGCAGGGCTACACCGGCTGGGCCCCGTGCGGCATGAAGAACGGCGAGCTGCAGAACTCCTCGATGCTGGATCTTGTCCTGGAAAACAACTACAACCACGGCCTCTGGCTGGACACGGGTACCCGGCAGGTCGAGGTCCTGCGACTGCGCTCCCTCAACAACGCCCGCAACGGCCTCTACTTTGAAAACAACAACCGCAACAACATGAGCGGACTGGGGGATACCAAAACCGCCGTGTTCCGCCACGCGGTGATTGCCGGCAACGGCGATGTCTCGGCCATTTACGCGGCCACCGGCGGGGCCACCGGTGGCGGCAGCGGCCTCTACACCACCGAGTCGGAGAACCTCCACATCGAGGAGTCGGTGATCTACAACCATGACGAGAACATCGGGATCGGCTACAACAACCGCGGGCCGCTCGGCAACCTTGTCCTGACCTCCACGGTGGTCGGCGAACCCGCCGGCCAGTCGCAGCGCCTGTACCGGCAGTTCGGCAACATCCTCGCATGGCAGCAGTTCTTCGACACCATCCGCAGCGACTTCGACTTCAACCTGTATTACGACGCGGACGATGCGCCCTTCATGGACCGGGCCCTCGCGTCGCTGTCCTTGACGGGGTGGCGTGAGGCCCTGGCAAAAAATCCCCTGAACCCGAACCGGCCCGTCCAGCCCGATTTCAATTCCCTGCACATCACCGACCACACCCTTGCCGACTTCCGGATCCTCAGCATCCGGCCGCTGGCAGTCAGCATCCGTGAAGGCGCCTTGGACGTTCCGGCATTCAGGATCACCCGCGTGCAGGCGGACCTGTCCGGTCCCATGCAGGTGGCCTATCGGATCGATTCCGCGCCCGGGCGCGCCGAGGCCGCTGATTTCGCCGGCGGCCTGGACGGAACCGTGACCATACCGGCCGGTTCCATGCATGTGGACATCCTGCTAAGCCCGCTTGAGGACGGGATTGCCGAGGGGCCCGAAACCCTTTTACTGGGGCTCGAAGCGGTCGCCGGATACGACCAGTTTTATTTCGAGGCAGCTGTCGAAATCGGTGATTTGGAAGCGCCGGACCTGCCGCGGGTGGACCTGGTTGCCCGCGTGGAATCCGCGCGTGAGGGCACCGACCACACCCTCGTATTCGACCTCACCCGGAGCGGATCGGTTGATGACACGCTGGCGGTCCAGCTCATGCTTGAAGGGGACAGCGAGGCGGGCGCCGACTGGCGGCTGCTTTCCACTGAAGTGGTTTTTTCAGCACAATCGGCCCACGCCGAGCTGGCAATTTCCCTGCTGGATGACGCCGTGGCGGAGCTTCCGGAAACACTGGTCGTCAAGATCCTGCGTCCCGATGTGCTGACTTATGCGCCGGGGCCCAAATCCACCGCCATTGTCACCATCGAGGACGATGACCTTGTCGCCCCGAAGTTGGTCCTGCGTTCCGAACCGGCGGCTGGGCGGACGGGCAGCTTCCCCCTGTCCTTCCCGAATCCGACCTCCGAAGCCTTCGCCTACACGGTCCAGCCGACCGCCAACAGCTGGGATGTCCAGCCGATGGAGCCGCTCGACTGGGTGGAGCCCTCCGGTACGCCGGTAAGTTTCACCTACGTGGTGGTCAACGACGACGGCGTCAGCGGGGCCATACCGCTCGGCTTCACATTCCCCTTGTTCGGCCGCGCCTTCGAATCGGTTTACATCCACACCAACGGCTTCCTGACATTCGTCCCCCTCGAGGATCCGGGCAGCGGGTACCGCGTGCCGCTGGCTTTCCCGGCCGAATCCACCGGCGTGGTCAACCCGTACACGGTCGCTCCCTACTGGCGTAATTGGGGAATGGATACAACTTCACGCGTTTACGCGCACCCCGGCCCGGACGGCGGCTTTGTCGTCACCTTCAAGGACCTTTACCAGAATCCCGCCTTTCCGACCAAGCGCCGGGCCACCTGGCAGGTGCTGCTCCGCCCGAGCGGCCAGCTGGAGTACCGGTACCTGCGGGATGACAGCCGCGGCTCCTATGTCGTCGGGCTGCAGGGCGCCGGCGCACTCGAGGGATTCACCCTCGCCGAGGCCGACCTCATTGCCGCCGGCCTGAGAGTCGTCCTGACGCCAATGGCCGCCTTCCTGAGCGACATCCCGCCACAGGTGGATATCCCTCCCTCCGCCGCGGCCACCGTGACGATCAACTACGACTCGCGGGATATCGTGCCCGGGGTGTACAGCTTTGAACTGCCCTTCCAGCCCGCCGACCTGTCGCTTCCCCTTGTGCGCGTCCCACTCGAGTTTCGGGTCGGGATCCCCCTCAGCGCACCGCATTTTCCGGAAAGCTCGACCCTCGGGGATTTCTGGACCCGGGTGCCCGGCTTCGGCTGGGTGTACGACCGGCATTACCCGGTCGTCAACCATGCCTGGCACGGCTGGTTGTACCTCTTCGGCTCAGCCGGACCCGCCTTCTTCTATTACGATTATGCACTCGCCACATGGGCCTACACCTCCGTTGGATCGTCCGGCTTCTATCCATGGATCGCCTTCCTTGAGGGCGGCAAGTGGACATGGCGCTACTATATTGAACCCACCGTCAATCCGCGCTGGTTCTGGAATCCGGACGGTTACACCCAGGCCCCGTGAGAATCCGACTTCATTTCAACCCAAGCCGTCTGCCATGAAACACTTCACGATGAAATGCCTTGCTGCCTGCCTTGCGCTGGCGAGCGCACTCCATGCACAGCTGCCGACGGGCAGCTCGCTCGACACGGTCAACCAGAACGAAGGCCGGCTCCAGTTGGTGACCGACCCGATGGGCTTCGGCTGGTATCCCCAGACCGCTGAAACATGGGACAACGTCTACCTGACCGACTTCGCCGACTACCTTGTAGCGGACCGTAACTACAACACCTGCTGCCCGGGGCTCGGTTACGAGAAGACCGGGGGCGACATCCTTGCACTGGTCGATATCAACATGCCGGAGCTGGGCGGGGCCAATTCCGACCGGGGACAGCCGCTCACGTTCTTCTCTTTCGACGACGGCTCCAACGAAATCCTCGAGAACTGGAGTGAAACGGACTACCATGGCGTCAGCTGGGTCGGGGGCTCCAGCGAGGACTCCTCGATGGAGTGGCGGGTCGATGGCGGCCGCCAACCCTACCAGGTGATCCATTGGTGGAACCATGGCCTCGGGCAAAAGCAGACCCTGACCGTCACGCTGCACAGCGCCGACGGCACCCCGCGCAGCAGCAGCACCTCGGTCTTCCTCTGGCCGGGCAACAGCGGCGGCAACACCGGATTCACCAGCTACATCACCGTTCATCCGGTTGAGGCGTCCGATTACCTCGTTATCAGGAACAACGGCACCAACGTCGGCTGGAGGGCGACCGCGGTCTATTACCTCGAGGAATCGGGCTATTCGCTTTACCCGTTGGAGCCGACCATCCAGGGGTATCACTATGACGACATCTTCGGCTTCCTGTTCGTCTACGACGGTTCATTGGGCTACTCGGTTTTCATGGGCAACCTCTATGTGGCCGCCTATCCGTGGATCTACCAGTTTCCCACCGGATGGCTCTTTCATGCCGGTGGCGCCTTCCCCAGCGGGCTCTACCTTTATTCGCAGGCCATGGGCTGGCTCTATGTGAACGGGAATTACGGCGGCTTTTATTACCAGTACGACCCCGGGCAGTGGCACAATTTCCTTTGAGTTTGACGTTGGCAAGGCACGTCCCGCGGCTTAGGTTGACCTGAATGCCGAACAACAAGCCGCCCACGCTCAAGGATATTGCCCGCGAGGCGGGTGTTTCCCCCTCGACCGTCTCGCTCGCGTTGAAGGGGCATCCGGGCATCCCCGAGAAGACCCGGGCGAAGGTGCTCAAGGCCGCCGACAAGCTCGGTTACCAGAAGGATGCGAACCTTTCACGCCTCATGAGTTACCTGCGCCATTCGCATAAACGGCGCGACCAGCCGGTCATCGCCTACGTTGCCAACACGCCCGTACCCGCCTTTTGGAAGACCAATCCCTACAACGCCGAGCTGCGCCGCGGCCTGTTGGAGCGCGCGACGACCCTGGGCTACAAGATCGAGGAGTTCTGGGTTTCCAACAAGGAGGGCGGCTACCGTCTCAAATCCCTTCCCCGGGTGCTCCGTGCCCGCGGCGTCGAGAATGTCATCATAGACCCGCATTCCGACATGCGCTTTGACGACTTGGATCTTACTGGCTTCGCCTGCGCGGCCACCTGCGCCACGGATATCACCACCCCGCCGATACACAGGTCGACCTTGTACCGGGAGGAGACCCTGTACGAGGCCCTGTGTCACCTGTCGCGCCAGGGGTATCAGCGTATCGGGTTTGTCACCCGCCACATCGACGAAAAGGACATCGACCTCATCCGGCCCTTCCTTGCCGGCTTCCTTACCTACCAGCACCTGCTCGTGCCGCCGCAGGACCGCGTTCCCCATTTTTCAAGCGAGGAGTGTGACCGCTGGAACGAGGCGGCTGCCCGCGATTGGCTGCGTGAGTACCGGCCGGAACTGGTCATCATGTCTGACCAGCGCATCCGCCTAACCATTGAAAATGCCGGCATGCGGGTGCCGCATGACATCGCGGTCGCCTACGTGGACTGGATTCCCTCGCAGGCCCCGATGGCGGGCATCAGCAACCGTCGTGACCGCAGCGGCGCGCACGCCATCGAGCTGGTGGACGCCCAGTTCCGGCGCAACGAAAGGGGATATCCCGAGTTGGCCAAGGTCGTTTTTGTGAAGGGCACATGGATGCCCGGGGATACGGTTCCGGAGCCCGCCCGCGCCGCATCCCGCCCGCGCCGCATCCGGGGCGCGGGGGATGTAGGGGATTCCCGCGACCCCGGGCTCAGAAGTCGACCTTGACGCTGAAATTCGCCTTGAAGGGATCGCCGGCGGCGGTGTGGCCCTCCTGGTAGACCTCGTCGGTTAGGTTTTCCAGCTGCAGGGCGAAGCGCGTGTCCAGCCCGGCGATGCGCGTCTTGTAGGCGATCAGACCGTCGAAAACGAGCGAGCTGTCGTTGACCAGCAACTGGGTCGAGCCGAGGCCGCTGCGCGGGAAGTGGTCGTCCACGAACCGCGCGCCAAACCCAATTTCCAGACCTTCCATTGGCCCTTCGCCAAAGACATACTTATTCCAGACGGTGAACTTGTATTCCGGCGAGTTCTGGTTGCGCCGGTCGAACAGGCCATGGTCGGGAGGAAGATTTGGATCCTCGACAAGGGCGGCCGTCCACATCCACGAGAACGAGCAGACCAGTTGGTAATTCGGCGTTGGGGAGTAGACCAGTTCCACTTCAAGGCCTTCGGATTCGTACAACCCGGCGGTCCGGAACCAGGTCACGTCGTTGGCCGGGTCATCATCAAGGTTGCGCGGATCATTTTCAGTCTTCTCGTCATCACGGGCGACGGTGGACTCCTGCTGCAGATTGAAGAAGCTGATCATTCCGGAGAGCTTGTTGTCCCAGAGCGCCGACTTCAGGCCGATATCGATGCCCTCGCCCGAGCGCGGCGGCAGCAGGCTCGCCTCTCCCGGAAGCACACCCGGGCCGCTGATATTGACATTGTTGGGGGGGCGGTTCGGTTCGAAATTCTGGCTGTAGCTGGAAAAGAAGTTGAGGCCCTCGATTAGTTTGAAGGAGAAACCACCCATGAAGACATTGTCGGCATACGCCGTTTCGGCTGTGCCGGTTCCCTCGATGGTGAACTTCTCGCGGCGCGCACCCACCATAGTGTTGAGGCGGCCCGAGAGGAATTCCCCCTGGTGGTTGAGGTAGTAGCCCCGGCGCGAGGCGGACTCGTCGCGGAACCAGCCATCCGAGTATCCGTTGAACACGATCCCGGCTCCCGGTTGAACCGGATCAAAAAACGGATAATAGCGGCGGTACATATCCTGGATGGTCTTGCGATCAAACCCGTATGGATCCGGCGCCGGAATGATGTGACCGGCTGCCAGATTGTAGTCGAAAAGGGCCGGGGCTTGGCGGAAGTCGTCTTCAACACGCTCAATGCCGGCCAGGATACTGTGCTTTGTTTTCCCGATCTGGAAGCGGAACAATCCGTCCATCTGGACCGTCAGGGTGTCGTTTTCGGCGTATTTGCCGTCATTGCCGCGGATGAGGTCGATGGAGCCGTCCGGGTAGGGGCGGTCGGCCGAGTGGAAGCGGTAATCCAGGCTGTTGGAGGAGGCAAAGTTGACGCCTGCCCGCAGTTCAAACCAGCTGGCGAGTTTCTGCTTCAGCTCGAAGATATAGTCCTCGGAATCATAGGAGATCTTGGCCCCCGGCCCGTTGCCGTTCCATCCCCAACCGGAGGGGCTCAATTCCGGCGTGTAGCGCGCCCGGTCTTGTGGAACCGTCAGGCCGACCGATTTGTATTCGACCTCCCACTGGTTCACATTGAAGCGAAAAATGCGCTGCAGCAGCTCAAGGTTGCCGCTGTATTTGGCCAGCAGTTCAGCTGGCGGGTTCAAGTAGGCGTCGAAGGCCTCCTGGCTCGCGTACAAGGCCGAGTTCGCCTTGTTTTCCTCCGAAGCGAAATATTCGTATTCGAAAATGACCTCCGTGCCGGAGGTCGGGCGCCATTTCAGGGAGGGCGCAACGTAAGTGGCCTCTTTCCATTCGTAATCCTTCCAATCCTCGCGGTCCTCGTAGGAGGTGTACAGGCGTGCCGCCAGCACGTCCTTGACCAGCACCTGGTTGTATTCCAGGGAGGTTTTTTTATAATCGTAGCTGCCGTAGGTCGCCTTCACGCTGCCGTGGTTGAAGAAATCCGGCCGCTTGGTGATGATGTTGGTGATGCCTCCCGGCGCCGCCTGCCCGAAAAAGACGGATACCGGACCCTTGACGATTTCCACCCGGTCCGCGTTTTCCGTCACCATTCCCCGATAGCGCCGGAAACCGTTGCGCAGGGTCCACGCTGTCGGGAAGCCCCGGATGTAGGCATTGCCCGACTCGCCGGCGGTCGAGAGCGTGTCGCCCACCGAGGAGCTGACATAGCGCAGCGAGTCGGCAAAGCTGGCCAGGCCAAGATCCTGGATGAATTCCTCCGTTACCACTTGGACGCTGAGGGGCACCTGGATCAATTCCATGCCGATGCGGGTCGCCGTCATCGAGTTGATCGCGCGGTAGCCGTAATCCTCCTGCGCCCGCACCTCGAAGGCGCTCAGCTCGAAGACTTCCGCTGCCTCGGCATCCTGGCCGTTCGCGGGGTTCATTCCAAGGACAAGGGCGATGGCAAGCCAACGGGGGAACAGGAGAGTATGGGTAGGTTTCATCATCGCGTTTTCGTTGAGATTGTCTGTGGAGGGCGATTCGCTCAAGCAGTAAGCTTTCCCACTCCGCTTTTGAACAGTTTTTCCCATGGCCGGCGGGCCACAACAACAGCCTTATTACACGGTTGAACCGGCGACTGAACGGTGCAATAAGGACCCGTTTGACGCTGGCCGGCTGCTCGGCACTTGTCGGGGGCATGAGTGAGAACTCCACCAACCCCGCAAATTCAGCGATCATCCCCGGAAACTCCGGTCGACCGGCCCACCGGATCACGCTTCAGGAGAAGCTGGCCTTTGCGAGCGGATCGGTCCTCGGGGCGGGGGCACCGTCCGTCCTGCTTTTGCTGCTGTTTCCGGTGTACAACATCATTCTCGGGGTCAGCCCGGCTTTGCTGGGCTGGGTACAGGCCATCATGCGCATGTGGGACGCCTTCACCGACCCGTTTTTCGGGTACCTTTCAGACAACACCAAGAGCCGCTGGGGCCGCCGCAAGCCGTACATCGCGGTGGGAGGCGTCATCGCCAGCCTGATCTTCCCGTTCATCTGGACCCCGTCCCCGGGATGGTCCGAGACGACCCTTTTCCTTTACCTCCTTGTAACGGTGCTTTGTTTCCTTTCGGCCTATTCGGCCTTCCAGATTCCGTTTGAATCGCTTGGGGTCGAGCTGACGACCGATTACAACGAGAAGACCCGGCTGTACGCCTTCCGCGCCTATTTGCCGCCGGTGATCGGGCTGGGTTGCCAGTGGATCCTGCCGCTGGTGAAGAGCGACTTTTTCGCCGACCCGATGCAGGGGCTGGCCCTGATCTCGATCAGCCTCGGCGTACTTATGCTGGGAACCCTGATGGTGCCCCTGTACAAGCTGAAAGAGCGCGCCCCGGTGGAGATGGGGGAGGGGGACCGGATTCCCCTTGGCAGGAGCCTCCGGCTGGTCCTCACCAACCGGCCGTTCCTCCACATTGCGGCCATGACGGTGTTCTGCAATTTCGCGGCGAGCATTTTCCAGCAGGCCGGCCTGTACGCGCAGGTCTACGTTCTCTACGACGGGGATCTCGGCCGCGGGGCGACACTCAACGCGTACGTCGCCCTTGTGTACTTTTTTGTCAACTACTTCTGCATCCATCTCGGCTCAAAGCTGGCCCAGCGCTACAACAAGCACCAGGTGGTGATCGGCGCGGCCTGCCTGACCTTCATCGCGGGCCTGTTGAAGATCGTCCTTTACAACCCGGAGATGCCGTATCTTGTGCTGCTGCTGCCCTTCTTCACGGCCCCGGCCGGCGCTGTGGGATCCTTCATGATCAACTCCCTCATGGCCGATGTGGCGCATTACGGCGAGTGGAAGAACGGCGTCCGTCAGGAGGCCCTGTTCACGGCGGCGGCAAGCTGGCTTTACAAGTTTTCCATCTCCATCGCCTCCATCTTCTCCGGCTATTACCTGGTCTGGATCGGATTCGACGTTGCCCTCGAGGGCAACCAGACCGACTTCACAAAGTCATGGCTGATCATCGGCATGGTCCTCGCAAGTTGTATCCCCGCTGTCATTACCATTCTGGCAATGTGGTTTTACCCGCTCACCCAGAAAAGGATGGACGGGTACTCACGCGACCTCGAGGAGCGCCGCCGGCTTCGCCTCGGCGGTGATGGAGCCTAAAGGGGAACCTTCCGGATCGCAACCCTGAAGAGCCCGTCGCGCGTCGCCTCCGAGTCGCGCGTTTACGCGCGAAGACGGTCGCCCGTCGCCTTCGAGTCGCGCGTTTACGCGCGAAGACGGTCGCCCGTCGCCTCCGAGTCGCGCGT
>JBNGDP010000041.1:0-26582 GCA_049975345.1 Oceanipulchritudo sp.
AGCGATAGCGATTTGGAATGGAAGCTACTTCAGCACCTCCCAATGGCCGCCCCTGGCGGGACCAACTCGTTTCACCCACCCGTGTTTCTTCAGGAACTTGATATTGGTCTCGATGTTCTTCGGAGCGATCCCCACCCGTTCGGCCAGCTCCTTTTGGGAAATCTGCGGGGTTTCGCGCATTGCCTTTATAATGAGCTGCCGGTTCAGGCTGAGTTTTTCACCCACCTTTTCACCCACCTTTTCACCCACCCTCTGGCCATCCTCGGGTTTGGCCGAGGGCAACACGATGCGGATGAAGTTTTCAGTGAAATGGAAGACCTCTTGAGAATAGGCCCGCAGGATCCGGGGCATGCCGGAGCCGAGGTATTCCACCATGTCGAGGTCCCGGAAAATACGCATCAGTTCCTTGTTCCGTGGTATGGAGTACCCCTGGAAGAACTCCTCGCGCGTTACGCCTTGGGGCATCCCGCCAGTCGAAGTGATTTCCAACCGATCGGCGAACAGCTCGAACTTGGGGACCCCTTCATAGCTGTAATCGTTGTGAACGATGGCATTGATCACGGCCTCCCGCAGCGCCACCGCATCGTAAAGCCGCTGCTCCTCCCGCCTTTTCGGAGTGATTCGCGCAAGGGTACGATTCTCCACCTCCAGCTTGTCGAGGACCTGGTTGGCCGCTTTGACCAGACAGCAGTTACCGAATTCCTCGTTTTCCACCAGATCCACGCGGTCCGTGCCGGCGTATTTGGCCACCTTGACGGAAACGCCATTGGAATCGGCCAGCAGGTAGGCGACGTAATTGTACGCCTTCTCCTCGGTGAGCAGTTCCAAGTATTCGGCGAATCCAGGACCCAACTCGTGCCCGGTCGCCTCGTAGTAAATCTTGAGCTGGCTGAAGGTGAGTTCCTGCCGACGTGACTTGATCCGCCCAAGCGAATTCCGGGTCCGGCGGGCAAAGAGTTCCTCGATCATCCTTTCCGACATCGGCTCAGTCGCACTGCCGACCCGGATAAAGCAGCCTTTCGAACTCATCCCGTGCTTGCGCAGATGATAGGGCTTCTCGGGGCCGCTGGCGATGATCAGCTTGATCCAGCACTTGTCCCCTTCCTCTTCCAGCAGGACGTCAAAGAGTCCCATGCAGGATGGCTGGATGTTCTGTTTCAGCCGATCCTTGATCCGCAACTGGTCGCTATCGGGATCCGCCAGGCCGATAACCGAACCGGCATCATCCACCCCGATCAGGATCTTGCCCCCATCCCGGTGATTGAGAAAGCCCACCACCTCGCGCTCCAACGTTTCCGTCAGTTCGCGTTTGTATTCAAGGTGTTGGGATTCGCTGGGCATGGATCGCTCCAGTACAAATCACACCACGGGTTCCAATTTGGCAAGTTATCAAACCCTCCCCCTTCAGTTCGACCGGGTAAACCGGCACTTCGGATAGGCTGAACAGCCAATGAAGGTCTGCCCGGCCCGGGGTCCGTTGCGGACCGTTCTCTGGACAAGGTCGGCTCCACACTTTGGGCAGATGGTATCGGATGTGTGTCGTTCCCGCAGGGAAGCCAGGTGATTGCGATTGGTCAGGGACGGATCCTCTTTCAATCCGGACAGTCGGGCGATGGTTCTGGCAATGGCATCTTGGTCCAGTATCAGTGCCGTGTGACGCTTGATGTAACCGGAGAGTCCACTGGTCATGACATTGGCAGGCAACTCCGTCTTCAGCTTGCAGTCCCCGATAAAGAAGACCACCGAATGGAACCGGTCTTCCGGAAGATCCAAGTAATCCGACAGGCACTTGATGTGCCGGTAATTCTGACGGAGGGGATTCTGGAATCGGTGCTTCTTCCCGTAGATGGATTGCGTCCACTGCGCCTGATCCGCCGACCCGAATATCCATCCCTGGTAGTTTTTGGTCTCGACAACGAAGATCCCGAACGGGGAAACAATGACATGATCAATCTGGGTCGTCCCGTTGCGGGCCGGAACAATCACATTGTGAAATCGGCGATAGGTCTCCTTGTCCAGATGCATCCAGATCCCCAGCGCCGTCAGCTTTTCTCCCAGCCAGCCTTTCATCTTTCAATCTTCGTCCGCTGCAGGGATAGTCTTGACCGCTGTAGTAATTCCTCTTGGCTGAGAAATCGGACTGGGAATGCCCGGTCGGTAGGCGGTTTCTGGATATCCGGAGCCGCTTATTTGCTTCATCGATCTCTAGGCCGCCCATTTCAAGTGGTTAATTGCCAGATCGAGCGTCAGCTCGAAAATCCTGTCCCGTTTCTCAATGAACAGATCCTTTCCGTGGCTTTCCTCGGGAAGATATTTATCCAGGACGCTTGCGACCTCGTCCCGCACGGCAAGCCGGGTTTGACTGTCCTTGTACCAATCCTGAACAAGGACTTTGGGTGATTCCTCAGTCAAACGCTTGAGGAGCGCTTTTGCCGCGAGCCGGACTTTCTTTTCCTCGGTCTGGGTCATCTTCTCCTTGCAGAGGAGATCATAGATTTCGAGCTCGTTCTCCGTCAGGCCCATGCGGAGGTGGCGTTCCTCTTCTTCCCGAAGATTCTGCGCAAATGCCAGCAGCTCCGCGAAATCAGCATCCGCCGAACTGCTGCCGGCGTTGTGGTTGTCGATAATCTCCTGCAATCGCTCGGCAAAATCCCGGCGGGTACGATTCCGGCTGAGCATCTCGGCGAGCTTCTTTTCCAAAAAGGCCCTGAGATCGGCAATCTCAATGTTCTTGTAGGCCTTTTTGAAATTCTCCCGTAGCTTATCGAAATCAATCTTA
The DNA here is from genome assembly GCA_049975345.1 of Oceanipulchritudo sp. Lineage (GTDB taxonomy): Bacteria > Verrucomicrobiota > Verrucomicrobiia > Opitutales > Oceanipulchritudinaceae > Oceanipulchritudo. Next base: position 2,780 of record JBNGDP010000041.1, read on the forward strand.
CTCAGGTCCCATGCCTGACCCGACTGCCGTATCTTATATCCAATTCCCTTATCCGCAGACTCCGCCATCCGAATCGCTATGAGGCTCTCGTCGAGGAGTTCCCCGATCTTATGCACAGCATGCCAGGTATTACCCTGAAAGCGTACCGCCACATCTGGGTTCCCTGCAATAGTTATGACTACCTCTGGCCCCTCGGCTGTGTCCAAGCGCTTTCGACCATTGATGTAAGCAACCTCACCAGTTGAGAGGGATCGAAGCACATCGCACAGGGTACTCTTCCCGGAAGCTTTGAGAGCATAAAGGACATTAAACTTAGCGAATCTTCCCTCATCCCGAGCCGGGTTTGTCAACTCCGTGAAACGGCCAATTCTTTTCAAGGTATTGATTCGCAGTATCATGTACGAAGAGTGTAGTTATAAAACATCTTGTTTTACAATTCTGGGTAATAATATATTCTAATACTAGCAAGGGCTAAACGGTCCATTCGCATAATATTCTAATCACTCAGACAATGGCGGTCCGACGGCACCCTTCGACCCCCTTCCCCCCCCTCCGTGATCGCCGTGGCTCCGTGAGAGAAGTTCCGCCCCCTGCAACCCCCCGGAGCTATGGGAGAAATTTGGCCACTGATGTAAGTATGATGTAAGTTTGGGCGAAATCCGCCCAAGAAAAAACCCGCAACACCTTGGAATTGCGGGCTTTAAGAAAATGGCGGGATGGACGGGACTTGAACCCGCGGTGCAAGTCTGACGCTTACCTGAATTTGACTGTTTTCCGGAGCTGCCTGCGCCGGCTCCGGCTGGTGTACTGCCTGCCATGAGAAGAAAACGTGGCCGCCGGGGCGGGGAATCGTTCCAGATGGCGCCGATGATCGACATGGTGTTCCTGCTGCTGGTCTTTTTCATGACAGTCAGCACCATGGCAAAGGAGGCGCGGCCTGAACTGGACCTCGCGCATTCGGTCACGGCAGCGGTTCCGGAGGAGGCGCCGCCGAGAAACGTGCTGACGGTGATGGGTGGGGAGAAGGGATTCGTCTACTACTGGCACAACCGCACGGTGGAGATGGCGGAGCTGGAAAAGCTGCTGGGGGAGAGTGTGGGCGACGGCAGCCAGTTGCTGTTGCGCGGCCCGCCCGGCCTGCCATGGGAAGCCTGGAAGGCAGTGGTGGATGCCTGCCGTGGGGCCGGAATCAGCGATATCATTTTCGCCACCTTCGAGGAATGAAGCCATGCGCCGCCGCCGCCCAATGGATACGCCCGAAATGCCGATCGCGCCGATGATCGACTGTGTCTTTCTGATGCTGGTCTACTTCATGACGACCAGCTCGCTGGAGAAGTCGGAGGCCGACCTGCCGTGTCCGTTCGGCCAGGCGGGGGCTGCGGCCGATCCCCTCGCCGCGGTCGATGAACAACGCCTTTCGATTGACGGGGAGGGGCGCGTCCTGTGGAACGGGTCCGTCTTCGACCTGTGCGGGGACCCCGCGGCGGCCGGCGCCCTGCGGGGGCGCCTGGAGGCGTTCCGCGGGACCTGTTCGGAGGCGGGTAGTGACCCGTCGCTACAGGTTGTTCCGGAACGGGCCGCGCCGCACCAGTCCCTGGTCACCCTTCTGGACGCCGCCAACCTTGCCGGAATCGAGGCGATCCATTTTCCATGACCGCGGTCCGCCGGGTCAGACTTCCACCAGGCCGTTCTGGATGGCGAAGCGGGTCAGCCCGGCGACATCGTGAATATCGAGCTTGCCCATGATGTTGGTCCGGTGGGTGTCCGCCGTCTTGAAACTGATCCCGAGCCTTGCGGCCACCTCCTTTGTGGTGTGGCCCTCGGCCACAAGCTGGAGGATTTCCCTTTCCCGCGGGGTGAGTTTCTCGAGCGAATCGGTCACCTCCGGATGCAGCATGAGGTCGCGCAGGATCTCCAGGATCTGGCTGCTCATGAAGGATTCCCCGTCCATGACCCGCTGGATGCCCTGTTCCAGTTCCCCGATGGAGGTGCTCTTGTGGATGATGCCGTTGGCGCCCGCCCGCAGGGCGGCCTGCACACGCTCGCGGGAGGTATGCCCGGAAAACACCAGCAGCCTTGTCCTCGGGAGGGCCTTCCTCAGCTGCCGGACGACCTCCAGCCCGTTGAGGCTGGGGATCATGATATCGACGATCGCGAGGTCGGGCTTGAGCTCCTTGCATGCGTTCAGTCCCTCCAGGCCGTCCCCCGAATGGCCGGCGAGCTCCACCATGGGCATTTCCTCGACGAGGCGGCAGACCAGCTCCCGGAGGATGTTCTGGTCCTCGATGATGTAGACTGATTTCATGGTGTGCGCATGTTCATGGATTCCCGGAGGCGCAGGTAGAGGTCGCGGAGGGCCGCGTAGTCCTCGTCGCGGGACCCGCTGGTGATGGTGTGGTCGAACTCCGGGGCGGCCCGGAGTTCCTCCTCCGCCGTTTTCAGGCGGCGGGAGATTTCCCTGCCGTCATCCGCTCCGCGCCCCTCCAGGCGGCGGCGCAGTTGCTCCATGGAACGGGGCCGGATAAAGACGGAAAAGAGGCGGCCCTCCAGTTCCGGTATCCGCTTTTCCTGTTCGCGGAAACTCCGGGCCCCCTGGACGTCGATGTTCAGGAGGATGTCCCTGCCGTCCGCGAGAAGGGCGAGCACGTGATCCTTCCGCGAACCGTAGTAGCGGCCGTGCACCCTGGCCCATTCGATGAAGTCCCCCTGTTGTATTTTCCTTTCAAATACATGCGGGGGAAGAAAGTTGTAGTCCACGCCGTCCCTTTCACCGGGGCGCGGCTCGCGGCTGGTGGTGGTCACCAACCGGCGGACCGAATCCGGAAATTCGGCCAACAACCGGTCGCAGAGGGTCGTTTTCCCGGAGCCCGCGGGACCGCTGATCACGAGGAGGAGGTTGTGCGGGCGTTCTGGTTTCGGCATCGGCGGAGAACGGTTCGGCAATCAGTCCAGGTCCATGAGGATCTCTCTCGGGCTGGAGCCGTTTTCGGGCCCGACCATTCGCTCGGCCTCGAGGATCTCCATGATTCGTGCGGCACGGTTGTAGCCGATTTTCAGGCGGCGCTGCAGCATCGAGGTGGATGCCCGCTTGCTGGTGCGGATGACCTCGATGGCATCGGGTACCAGCTCATCCTCCCATTCCCCGCCGGCCGGACCGACCCCCTCCTCGGGCGATTCGATGTTCCTCTGGAACTTTTCATCGAAATCCGGATCCCCGTTCAATTCCCGGATGTGGTGGACGATGCTGTTGATTTCATCGTCGCTGACAAAGGCGCCCTGGGCGCGGACGAGGTCGGCCGAGCCCGGTGGGAGGAAAAGCATGTCGCCCTTCCCGATGAGGTGGTCCGCCCCCATGGTGTCGAGGATGGTGCGCGAGTCGACCTTGGAGGCCACCTTGAAGGAAATCCGGCTGGGAAGATTGGCCTTGATCACGCCGGTGATGACGTTGACGGAGGGGCGCTGCGTGGCCAGGATCAGGTGGATCCCGGCGGCGCGGGCCAGTTGGGCGAGGCGGGCGATGCCGGTCTCGATGTCGGCCGGGGCGACCATCATGAGGTCGGCCAGTTCATCGACGATACAGACGATGTAGGGCAGTTTGGGAGGGAGTTCACCGAGAGCGTAGGGATCGCGGGGCACCTCGATGGAGGCGGCGGCGGCCCGTTCCTCGGGGGTCAGGTCCGCGTCGATGGCGGCGGCCCGCTCCTCCGCCTCCGCGGCCTCCTTGCGGCTCTTGGCCATCTTGGCGTTGTAGCCGGCGATATTGCGCACCCCGATGCTGGCGAACTGCTGGTAACGCCGCTCCATTTCCGAGAGGAGGTATTTGAGGGCGTTCGGGACCTTCTTGGGATCGGTCACGACGGGGACGAGCATGTGGGGAAGGGAATTGTAGACCTGCATCTCCACGATCTTGGGGTCGACCATGACGAAGCGAAGGTCCTCCGGGCTTGCGTGGTAGAGCAGGGAGGTAATGACCGCATTGATACAGACCGTCTTGCCCGAGCCGGTGGAGCCGGCGATGAGGAGGTGGGGCATCTTCGTCAGATCCGCGATCAGCGGCTTGCCCGAAACCTCCTTGCCGAGGGCGATGGGGATTTCCCCCTTTTGTTTGACCCAGTCCTCGGACTCGAGGATGTCCCGGATGTAGACCGACTGGGGGTTCTTGTTGGGCACCTCGATGCCGACGCAGCCCTTCCCGGGGACGGGCGCGAGGATGCGCACCGAGGTGGCCTTCAGGTTCAGGGCGATGTTCTTGTCGAGGTTGAGAATGCGCTCAACCCGCACCCCGGCGGCCGGATAGACGTCGTAGCGCGTGATGACCGGACCGGTGTGAACATCGCCGGTTGTCACGCGGACGCCGAATTCATCCAGGGTCTTGACGAGCATGTCGGCGGTCTGCTGGTGGATGCTTCCATCATCGGCCGCGCCGCTGCGCCTTGCCTCCGAGAGAAGGCGCATCGGGGGGAATTTGTAGTTGCCCTTTTTCTCGGGAAGCTTGACTTCCGCCTTGCGGATTTCCTCCTCCGCGATGATGCGCAGCCCCTGGGCCTCGGCGGCCGGTTTCGCGGTGTCGGGTTTCTTTGTCAGGCGAATCGGCCCGGTGGGCTTCGGCTCGGGGGGAAGGACGGGTTTCTCCATGTCGGCGGGGTCGATCCCGCCCGCCTTCTTTTCCTCCCCTTCCATGATGGGGGCGAAGGGATGGGCGGTTTCCACGCGTCCGAGCCTCAGATCCCGCTGCTTCAGCCTGGGTGGAGGGGGCGCGGTTTCGGGGGCCTTCCCCCCGAGGGGCGCGGCGGATCCCCTCGCCGCCCTGGCGGCCAGTTTTTGTTGCCGTTTTTCGGCCCGTGCCGCGGCCCGCTCGGCCCGGTGTTGCGCCCAGTCCGCAGCCTTGATCGAGTAGAGGTGCTTGAGGTCCCGACCGAGGTTGTCAAAGAGAAGGAAAATGAGGGAAAAGGCGCTCAATACGCCGAAGACCACCATGGAGCCGACCATGCCGAGAAACTCCCGCAAAAACTGGTTGTAGACCCAGAACCCGACCCAGCCGCCCCATCCGAACGGGTACATGTTATCGGAGAGCTTTCCGAGCTCGAGGGCCCCTCCCTCGAGACCCTCCAGTTTCTCGATCTGGTACATGCAGCCGAAGACCGAGAGACTCAGGTAGATGAGGACGACCGGGGGCAGTTTCCGCAGCCCCACTTTCAGGGAGTAGGGACGGAAATACATGTAGGCGAGCCAGAAGGCGAGAGCCGGGGTGGCATAGGCGGCCAATCCGAGAGCCAGCAGGAGGGCGTGGGCCACTTTCACACCGAATTCCCCGACCAGGTTCTGGTCCTCGATATCCGAATAGAAGGCCGGATTCTGCATGGGGTTGTAATCCCAGACGGAGAGGGCCAGGAGAATGCCGAAGATCAGGAAACCCAGGCCGATGAACGGATGGGGTCTGGATTCCTTTCTGCCGAAGGTGGGGGTACCCTTGGCCTGCTTCTTTTGCTTCCTCGCCATGCTACTCGAAACACAATGGTTAGAGGGCGACGGCGCCCATGACAAGGCAGGATTGAGGTTTGACCGGCAGGCCATCCGCTTTTTTAGATTCACGGATGCCTGAATATTTCCGATTTCAACCGATTTACCAGGAGCGGGTATGGGGAGGGCGCAACCTGGAAAGCGCGCTGGGGCGGAACCTTCCCCGGGGCAAGGTGATCGGCGAAAGCTGGGAGCTGGTCGACCGGCCGGAGGCGGATTCGCCCCTGGCCGGGGGGCCGGGGTCGCTTGGCCGGCTGAGAAGGACCGACCCGGAGGCCCTCCTGGGGCCCGGATGGCCGTCGCAGCGCCCGTTCCCCATCCTGGTCAAATGGCTGGACTGTCAGGAGCGTCTCAGCCTGCAGGTGCATCCCCCGGCGGAAGTCGCCCCCCGGCTGAAGGGGGAACCGAAAACGGAAAACTGGTACATCGTGGAGGCCCGGCCGGGCGCGGCCCTGCTTGCCGGGCTCAAACCCGGGGTGACCCCCGGGCAGTTCCGTTGCGCCCTCGAGGAGGAGCGCCTCGAGGAGCTGGTTTGCCGTCTTCCCTCCCGGGCCGGGGATTCACTTTTCGTGCGCAGCGGCCGCCTGCATGCCATCGACGCGGGAAACCTCATCCTCGAGATCCAGCAGAATTCGGACACGACCTACCGGGTCTATGACTGGGGCCGTGTCGGGCTGGACGGCCAGCCGCGACAACTCCATATCGAGGAGTCCCTCCAGTCCATCGATTTCGGGGATTCCGAGCCCGAATTGCTGCACCCCTCCGGGCCGGAATCGGTTTTGGCGCAGTCCGACGAGTTCCGCCTTCGCCGTTTCGAGGTGGCCGACGGGCGGGAACTGGCCTTTTCCGCCGGGGAGGAACCGCGCATCCTCAGCGTGGTCGAGGGGAGCCTGGTGGAAGCGGAAGGCGGGCGGGCGAACCGCGGGGACAACCTTCTGCTCCCCTGGGCGGGGGCAAGCGCATGGCAGGCCGACGGGCCCGCGGTGGTCCTGGTAACGGACCGGTTCAACCGGGTCAAATGAGCACCAGGCCGTCCCGGTGCACGACTTCGTAGCGGGAGCGGTCCGGCAGCCTTTCGCGGATTTCCCGGGAAGTGAGGCCGAGAATCCCCTGGAGGGTATCGGAATCGTAGGTCACGATCCCGCGGGCGATGATCTTTCCGTCCGGATCATGGAGGGTGGCAACGGATCCTTCCTTGAAAGTCCCGGTGCATTGGGTGACTCCCTTGGCCAGAAGACTGGAATTCCTTTCCCGAACCGCCGTCACGGCCCCGGCGTCCAGATGGAGGCTGCCGCAAGGTTTTTCAAAAAAGGCGATCCAGCGCTTGCGCGCGGCCAGGGAAATGGTTTGCGGGACAAAAAAGGTTCCCCGGGCCTTCCCGACGCGGATTTCCTCAAGGATGTCCGGTTCCCCCGCGCTGCCGATGAAGACGCCGCAACCGGAATGGGTGGCCAGCCGGGCGGCCTCGATCTTGGTGACCATGCCGCCGGTGGATTGTTCATCCCGGGCGCCCCCGGCCATGGACTCGATGTCCTTCGTGATGGCCTCCACAACCGGGATCAGGGCTCCCTTTCCCTGTTGTTCCATGAGACCCGGGATGGTCGAGAGGATGACCAGCAGGTCCGCCTTGAGGAGGCTGGCCAGCAGGGCGCTCAGAACGTCGTTGTCGCCGAACCTGATCTCATCGGCGCTGACCGTGTCGTTCTCGTTGACCACCGGGACAATCCTCGCCGAGAGGAGCTTTTCCAGCGTGTTGCGGACATTCAGGTGCCGTTTGCGGCCGCGAATGTCCTCCCGCGTGAGGAGGATCTGGGCGGTGCCCATGCCTTCGCTTTCCAGGCAGCGCTGCCATGCCTCCATGAGGCAGGGCTGGCCCACGGCGGCACAGGCCTGCAGGCTCGCCAGATCGGAGGGCCGGCGCTTCAGCCCCAGTTTGCCCAGCCCCATCCCGATGGCCCCCGAGGAGACCACCAGGACCTCGAATCCCTTGCCATGCAGGCCCGCGATCTGGGCGCACAGGTCGCGGATACGGTCCGTCCGGATACCGCCACCCCGTTCCGCGAGGGAGTTGGTTCCGATCTTTACGACAACGCGCCGGGCGTTTGCCTGGAGGAACTGCATGGATTTCCTTACACCGTCAGGAGATCCTTCTCCTTCTTCTCCAGGGCTTCATTGATTTTCGCCACATGGCCGTCGGTCTCCTCCTGGATTTCCTTTTCATGGCGTTTGATATCATCCTCGGAGACATGCCCGTCGGTCTTCAGCTTTTTCAATTCATCCATGGCGTGATGGCGGGCCTGCCGGACGCTGACCCGGCCTTCCTCGGCATGGGAGGCCGCCATCTTGACCAGTTCCTTGCGGCGGTCCCCCGAAAGCTCGGGGATCGGGACAAGGATGGTCGCCCCCCGGGCGATGGGGTTCAGGCCCAGGTTGGCCTCCCGGATGGCCTTTTCGATGGCCCCGCTTGTTCCCTTGTCCCACGGGGTGACCTGCAGGGTGTGCAGGTCCGGCGTGGTAATCGCCCCCAGTTCGCGGATTGCCATAGTAGTCCCGTAGGATTCCACATGGACGCTGATGTTCTCGATCATGGCCGGTGTGGCCTTGCCCGTGTGGATGTTGGAGAACTCATGCAGCGTGTGCTCCACCGCCTTGTCCATCATTTCCTGGGTTTCCAGCAGGATCGTCTCGTAGTCCATGGTAGGTCGTAGGTCGTAGGTCGTAGGTCGTAGGTCGTAGGTCGTAGGTCGTAGGTTTCAGGGTCTAGACCTAAGGGCTAAGGGATTATAGGAAAAGAAAAAAGCGAAAAGATCTTCACTTGACCTACGACCTAATGTACCAGTGTCCCGATGGGGTCGCCGAGGACGGCGCGTCGGATGCAGTCGGGCTCGTTAAGGTTGAAAACGAGGATCGGCATGTTGTTTTCGAGGCACATGGTGAAGGCGGTGGCGTCCATGACCTTGAGCCGGAGCTTGAGGGCCTCGGTGAAAGCGATCCGGTCGAACTTGACGGCGTCCTTGTGGACCATGGGATCCTTGTCATAGACCCCGTCGACCTTGGTGGCCTTCATGATGGCCTCGGCACCGATTTCGCTGGCCCGCAAAGCCGCGGTGGTGTCGGTCGAGAAATAGGGATTGCCGGTTCCGCCGACAAAAATGACGAGGCGTTTTTTCTCCAGGTGCCGGGTGGCGCGGCGGAGGATATAGGGTTCGGCCACCTTGTTCATCTCGATGGCGCTGAGGACCCGCACCGGGACATCCATTTTCTCGAGGCAATCCATGAGGGCCATGCCGTTGATGACGGTGGCCAGCATGCCCATGTAATCCCCGGTGGTCCGGGCCACTCCCCGCTTTTCCGCCCCGGAGAGGCCCCGGAAGATATTTCCCCCGCCCACCACGAGGCCGATCTCCACGCCGAGGGCATAGACGGATTTGATCTGCTCGCAGACCCGGTGCAGGATCGCCCCGTCAATGGCTTCCCCGGACTCCGGGCCACGCAGCACCTCGCCGCTGATTTTCAAAACGATCCGCTTGAAGCGGGGTTTGCTTCCTTGGCCACTCGCATCCATCAAAGCCGGTAGTGTTGGGCCTGCCTTCAAAAGGTCAATCCTGCGCGCCGCGAAAGATGCCTCCCCGCCCGCGCCGAATCGGGCTTGACGGGCCGGTGCGGGACGGCTTAAGTCCGCCTCTTCAAGTACAGGCCCATGGTGTAATTGGCAACACAGATGGTTTTGGTCCATCCATTCAAGGTTCGAGTCCTTGTGGGCCTGCCATTCACCTGGCCTCCCGCCAGGGTTCGGGCCTTTCCACCTGGATGGTTGCCAACCGCGCTGAATTGTTTTTGGTCCCTACGATATGAAGCGGACCTACGAGGCTGTCTTATGGGATTGGAACGGGACCCTGCTGGAGGATTCGGAGTACGGGCTGGACATCATCAACCGGATGCTGGAGCGGCGCGGCCTGCCCGTCCCCTCCCGGGCCGAACACGGGCGCCTGTTTGATTTTCCCGTGATCCGCTATTACGAGCGGCTCGGTTTTGATTTTGAAAAGGAACCCTTTGAGCAGCTTTCCCATGAGTTTGTGGCCGACTACTACCGGGACGTGCACACCTGCTCGTTACGGCGTGGGGCGCGGGGGGTGCTGGAGGCGGTCCGTGCGCGCGGTTGCCGCCAGCTGGTGCTCAGTGCCAGCCGCCAGGACCTGCTTGAGGAAATGATCGCCCACCACGGCCTGGAGCCCTATTTCGAGGCCTTGCTGGGCATCGACTCGGTGCATGCTCCCGGCAAGGGCGCCCGGGGATGCGAGTGGATCCGCGGGGGCTCCACCGATCCGGCACGTGTTCTGCTGATCGGGGACACCGTGCACGATTCGGAGGTGGCTGAAGAGATGGGAATCGACTGCTGGCTGGTTCACGGAGGGCACCATGCACCGGACCGGCTGGAGGCGACTGGACGGCGTTGCTTCCGCGATCTCGCGGAATTGGGGGGGATCCTGGCCGCAACGGAAGCGGGGAGGGTGCGGGTTTGATCATCGCCGCGCAGTTGAACGGTGAACTGGGCAACGCCGTGGTCAGTACCCTGGCCCTTTCGGTCGCGGCCGGGGCCCTGCTGATGGTCCTGGCCAAGCGGATGAAGGTGCCCGGCATTGTCCTGCTTCTTTTCGGCGGTGTCATCATGGGCCCGGAATTGCTGGGATGGGTGCGGCCGGCCACCCTGGGGCCAACCCTGAACGTTCTTGTCGCGGTGGCTGTGGGGCTCATCCTTTTCGAGGGGGGGCTGACCCTGAATGTCTCGGGATACCGGTCCGCACCGCGGGTAATCCGCAACCTCCTGACAATCGGCGTGCTGGTCACCTGGACCAGCGTTTCCGGCCTGATCTGGCTGCTGTTCCGGGTGGAGCCGGAATTCGCGGTCCTCGCGGGGAGCCTGGTCATCGTCACCGGCCCGACGGTCATCCAGCCGATCCTGAAGCGGATCCGTTTGAAATGGAACCTCCACAACATCCTGCACTGGGAAGGCGTCCTGATCGACCCGATCGGGGTCTTTCTTGCCATTCTGGCCTATGAATGGGTTGTCGGGGGCGGCGGGGAGGCGGCCTTCCTGAACCTCCTCATCCGCATTTTTGGTGGGCTCTGCATCGGTTTTGCCGGGGGGGAGCTGATTGCATGGATCCTGAAACGGCACCTGGTTCCGGACGACCTTATCAATGTCTTTGTAATTGGATCGGCGATGCTGATCTTCGGCGCGACGGAAGCCCTCATTGCCGAAGGGGGGCTGCTCTCGGTCACGGTTGCCGGGCTGATCTGCGGCTCCCGCCAACCGCCCGCCCTGAAGGAGATTGTGGAGTTCAAGTCCGTCATCACCGATCTGCTCATTGGATTCATCTTCATCCTCCTGACCGCCCGCCTGAAGCTGGAACAGTTCACTGATTTCGGTTGGACCGGGCTGCTTCTGGTGGCCCTGGTTGTCCTGCTGGTGCGGCCCCTTGCCATATTGCTGAGCACCCGTGGAACGCAGATCAGGCCCCGGGAACTCCTCTTTCTCTCCTGGGTGGCCCCCCGCGGTGTCGTGGCCGCTTCCATGGCTTCGCTTTTCGCGCTGACCCTGAGCCAGCAGGGCAGTTTCACGAATCCCGCCTTCCTTGAATCCTTCGTCTACTCCGTGATTTTCGCAACGGTCCTGCTGCAGGGGCCGACCGCCGGTCCCCTGGCCCGGGCCCTCGGGCTGTTGGAAAAACATCCCGACGGCTGGTTGATCGTCGGCGCGCATCCCGTGGCCCGGGAAGTGGCACACTTCCTCGAGCGGGTCCGGAAAGTGCCCGTGGCCCTGATTGATGGAAACCGCATGGCGGTAACGGAAGCCCGGGAGGAGGGGTTGCAGGCCTTTTACGGGGATGCGAGGGAGACGGCCCGGATCGAGGACCGTGGCGAAATGCAGGGAGTGGGCAAGCTGCTGGCCTTCACCGACAACGAGGACCTGAACGAGCTCCTGTGCAAAAAATGGGAACCCCTCTTCGGGAAGGAGCATGTTTACCGGTGGGCCAGCGCCCCCTCGCGGGACGAGGACGTCAACAGCACCGGTATCGTCCTTTGGAGCTGGATGCCCAAGCCCTCGATGATCAGCTCGGAGATCCTTCTCGAGGAGGCGGCGATCATCGAGATCGAAGGGGAACGCATGGAGAATCCCGGGGGGCTGGCGGCGCTGCTCACCGCCCATTCCGGGGAGGTTTTGCTGGATCCGGGTCCCAAGAGCAGACTGAAATCGGGGAAGGGGAACCCCCGCACGCTGTACCTGCAGCGGGAGGCGGATTTCCTGCTCAACGTGCTCGATCCCGGCCGCTTGCTGCAATTCGAATCGCAGGGGATGGATGAGGTCTACAAGGCCCTGGCCCACTCTCTTGCCGAGGCGTATCCTTCCGTTTCCGGGGAGGCGCTGGCGGAAATGATTCTTGAGCGGGAAAAAACCGCGCCCACGACGCTCGGGCACGGGGTGGCCCTCCCGCACGTCAAGGTTCCTGGGGTGCACCGGTCCGCCTGCGCGGTTGGGCTTCTTCGGGAGGGGCTCCGCCTTGTGGACGGGGAGGAACCGATCCGGCTTGTCTTCATGCTGGTCAGTGCGGAGGGGGAACCCGAGATGCACCTGGCTGTCCTTGGCGAGATCGCCCGCCTGTGCGCGCATGAGGAGGTGCGTCGCCAGCTCATGGCCTGTGAGGATCCGGGGGAACTGCTCCCGGTCATCCGGCGGTATCGCCGCCAGCACACGCCCTTTGCCGATGCCCGGGGATGACGATCCGCCTACGGCTTGCCGATGCCGTGGGCCTCGAAGCCGATTTCCCGCAGGTGCTCCAGGCTGGTCAGGTTGCGCCCGTCAAAGAAAAAGGCCGGCTTTTCCATGCTTTCATGGATGCGGGGATACTCCATCCGGTCTTCCCGCAGGCAGTCCCATTCGGTGAGGAGGGCGATGGCATGGGCGCCGGAGGCAGCCTCGTATGGATCGGTACACACCTTGACCTGTTCGCAATCCCCTTCCAACCCGAGGTCGCGGAAGATTTGCTCCCGGGAGACTTTCGGGTCGAAAATGGCCAGGTGCGCGCCCTCCTCGAGGAGATCCCTGCAGATTTGGATGGCCGCGGACTCCCGGGTGTCGTTGGTGTCCTTCTTGAAGGCGAACCCGAACACGGCGATTTTCTTTTCCGAAACGGTATTGAACAGGGTGCTGACGATCCGGTGGCTGAAGCGCCGCTTCTGGTAGTCATTCATCTCCACCACGGATTCCCAGTAGGCGGCGACTTCGGGCAACCCGAAGTAATTGCAGAGGTAGACCAGGTTGAGGATGTCCTTCTGGAAACAGGAGCCACCGAAGCCGACACTGGATTTCAGGAATTTCGGGCCGATCCGGGAATCCATCCCGATGGCGAAGGCCACCTCGTCGACATCCGCCCCGGTCGCTTCACAGAGGGCCGAGATCGCGTTGATGGAACTGATGCGCTGCGCAAGGAAGGCGTTCGCCGTCAGTTTGGACAATTCGGAACTCCAGAGGTTGGAGGTGAGGATCCGTTCCCTTGGAATCCACCGCGCGTACACCTCGACGAGAACCTGCATCGCCTCCCTGCCCCCGGGGGTGGATTCGCCACCGATCAGGACCCGGTCGGGGTTTTCCAGGTCAGCCATGGCGGTCCCCTCCGCAAGGAACTCGGGATTCGAAAGCACCTGGAAGCGGCAGTCCCCGCCCGAGGCGTCGAGGATCCGCTTGATGGATTCAGCCGTCCGTACCGGCAGGGTCGATTTTTCCACGATGATTTTATCGGATTTCGCAACCCTTGCGATCTGGCGGGCGCACTTTTCCACGTACTTCAGGTCCGCGGCCTTGCCGGCCCCGATGCCGTAGGTCTTGGTCGGGGTGTTCACGGAAATGAAGATCATGTCCGCGGCGTCGATGGCGGCGTCGACATCGGTGGAAAAGTGCAGGTTGCGTCCGCGCGCCTCCCGGACCACCCCGAGCAGGCCCGGTTCATAGACCGGCAGGTCCTCCGTTTGCCAGGCGGCGATGCGTTCCGGGTTCACGTCCACCACGGTGACCTCGATATCCGGGCACTTCTGCGCGATTTTCGCCATGGTGGGACCACCGACGTAACCGGCTCCAATGCAACAAATTTTCATGACCCACCGCAGCAAACAGGAATCCCATTCCCTGGCGAGGCTTTTTTCCCGCGTCCGCCGGTGGCCCGGATGCATTATTTGCGTCTTTGTGATTGCCAAGGAGGGCGGCGGCGGTTTCTCCTGAAATCCCGTTGGCGGGCATCGCCTCCAACCGCAACGGAACGGGAACATGGCTGAAAAAAAGCGTATCAAACACATATTCGTCACAGGCGGGGTGGTTTCCTCCCTGGGCAAGGGGCTGACGGCGGCCGCCCTCGGGGCGCTGCTCGAACAACGGGGCCTGAAGGTCAAGCTTCAGAAGTTCGATCCCTATCTGAATGTCGACCCGGGGACGATGAATCCCTTCCAGCACGGCGAAGTGTACGTTCTGGACGACGGCTCGGAAACGGACCTTGACCTCGGCCATTACGAGCGGTTCACGAGCGGGAATCTCAGCTACGACAATAACCTGACTTCCGGCCAGATTTACGACACGATCCTGAAGCGCGAACGGAGGGGCGACTTCCTCGGGCAGACGATCCAGGTCATTCCGCATGTGACCAACGAGATCCAGTCCCGTTTCGAGGCCAACGCGACGGACGAGGACATCATCATCACGGAGATCGGGGGAACGGTCGGGGACATCGAGGGGCTTCCCTTCCTCGAGGCCATGCGGCAGTTCAGCCTCGAGCGGGGGCGGGGGGATGTTTTGTTCCTTCACGTAACCCTCGTTCCCTACCTCAACGCGGCGGGGGAATTGAAGACCAAGCCGACCCAGCAGAGTGTGGCCCGCCTGCGCGAGATCGGCATCCAGCCGGATGTCCTGGTCTGCCGGACCGAGAAAACCATGGGGCGCGACCTGCGCCAGAAACTCAGCATGTTCTGTAATGTCCCCGTGGAGGCCGTCATCGAGGAAAAGGATGTGGAGACCTCGATCTACGAGGTTCCCCTGATGCTGGAAAACGAGGGCGTCGATCAACTCATCCTCAGGCATTTCGGACTGCAGCATCTTCCCCAGTTGGAGAACGGCTGGGACGAGGTGGTCCGCATCCTGCGCTTCCCGAAGCACCGGGTGGACATCGCGGTGGTCGGCAAATACATCGAGTTGCAGGACGCCTACAAGAGCGTCTACGAGAGCCTGGTCCACGGGGGCATTGCCAACGACTGCGCCGTGGAAATCCACCGGATCGACTCGGAGAAACTGGAGGAATCAAGGAACTACGCGGCCCTGATGGCGGCGGACGGGATTCTGGTTCCCGGCGGGTTCGGTTCACGCGGGATCGAGGGAAAGATCGAGGCGGTCCGGATCGCGCGGGAAAACGGCATTCCCTATTTCGGCCTTTGCCTTGGCATGCAGGTGGCCGTGATCGAATTTGCCCGCAACGTGGGCGGCATGGAAGGGGCGCACAGTTCCGAGTTTGACGAAAACACGCCCTATCCGGTGATCGACCTGATGCCGGAGCAGAAGGAGGTCACCGACAAGGGAGCGACGATGCGGCTGGGGGCCTACGCCTGCCGGCTGAGGGAGGGAACCCTCAGCGCCCGGGCCTACAGGGAGGACCTGATCCGCGAGCGGCACCGGCATCGCTACGAATTCAACAACGAGTTCAAGGAAGCGCTGGAAAAGGCCGGCCTCGTCGTTGCCGGGGTGAACCCCGACCGGCATCTTGTGGAAATCATCGAGAATCCGGAGCATCCCTGGTTTGTCGGGGTCCAGTTCCATCCGGAGTTCCAGAGCAAGCCCCGCAAGGCGCATCCCCTTTTCGCGGATTTCATCACCGCGGCCCTGGCCCGCCGGAACCAATAGCCATGGCCCTTCACGATCCTGGCCGTTTTCTCCTCATCGCCGGTCCCTGCGCCCTCGAGTCGGTGGAGCTTTGCCGGGCCGTCGCCGCACGCCTCGAGGCCCTGCGCGCCGGCAATCCCGCGCTGCAGGTCGTTTTCAAGGGATCCTTCGACAAGGCCAACCGCACTTCACTGGACTCCCCGCGCGGACCCGGCCTGGAAAAGGGCCTGGAAATGCTTTCCATCATCAGGGAAAGCTTTGGCTTTCCCGTTCTCACCGACATTCACACCGCGGAGCAGGCACCCCAAGCGGCGAAGGTCGTGGATATCCTGCAGATTCCCGCCTTCCTCTGCCGGCAGACCGACCTCCTCGTGGCGGCCGCGCGCACTGGAAAGGTGGTCAACGTCAAGAAAGGCCAGTTCCTCAGCCCGCAGGAGATGCGCCATGTCGTCGGCAAGCTGGAAGGCTCCCGGGCCCGCGAAATCTGGCTCACGGAAAGGGGAACGACCTTCGGATACCAGAACCTGGTGGTCGACATGCGCAATATCCCGCTCATGAAGGACCTCGGGCATCCCGTGATCTTTGACGCCACCCACAGCGTGCAAATGCCCGGTGCCGGGGATGGGACCACTTCCGGACGGCGTGAATTCGTTGGGCCGCTGGCGCGGGCCGCCGTCGCCGCCGGAGCCGACGGCCTGTTTATCGAAACCCATCCCGATCCGGACAAGGCCATTTCGGACGGGCCCAACCAGGTCCTGCTGGATGAACTGGAAGCGGTGGTCCGGCCGGTGCTCGCTATCTGGAATTCCCTGCGGGCCTGAATGACACGTGGGATCATTTTCCGTAGTCGGGGGCCTGGACGAGCACGGGGGCCCCGAGCCCGGCGACGAATTCCGAGAATGCCTGCCCGTCGGGGGTCGTGCGCAGGGCGTACTGCACCATGCCCATCTTGGCGTCGAGGTTGTCCACCATGGAGACGAAGACGGCTTCCGGCGTGGCGGCCTTTACCGCCGCCCCCCATTCCAACTCCCCCTGATGGGAGAGAATGACGTGTTCCAGGCGGTCCAGGAGAGCCTGGGAGAGGCCGGCCTTCAGGGCGGCGCGCCGCACCTGGCGGTACCCGAGCACGACATGCCCGTGCAGGTGGCCAAGGGTGCTTTTGGAGGTGGCAAGGTCTCCCGTGTATTCGAGGGCCTTCCCCAGGTCGTGCAGGATGACCCCCGCGAGGGCGAGGTCCGGATCGACCTCCGGGTAGTGCGGGAGGAGGGCGGTGCAGGCGCGGCACATGCTGACGGTGTGCTCCATCAGCCCGGCCCGGTAGGCGTGGTGCATCGAGATGGCCCCGGGAATCGTCTTGAAGATATCCGCCAGCTCCGAAAGGGAGCTGTCCACCGTCTCGCGCAGGGGCTTGTGTTGGATTTTCGCGACAAATTCCCGCAGTTCCGCCCAGAGCTCATCGACCGGTACCGGCGCGCACTCGACAAGCTGGTCAAGGTAATGAGGAATCTCCGATTCATGGACCTTGTCCACATTGACGAAACTGGGGGAGAAGCGGTTCTGGTAGTAGTCGGTGGTGCCCTGGATGCGGTAGATGGTGCCCTCCGCGGCATTGAGGAAAACCGGGAAAAGGCTCGAATTGCCAAAACAGACATAGTGCAGGACACCGGTCTTGTCACCGAGCTCGACGGTCAGGAACTCCGAATCGTTGCGGGCCTTCCGGATGGAGGACTTGCGCAGGACGACGACCGTCTCGAAGGGGACCTTCTGGTCGCGGGGAAGCTGTTTCAATTCAGCCACAGTGTTCATGCAGCTGATGGCTATCAGACTGGCCGGGGAGGGCAAAGGTTTTCGCCGCCTGAATTTGACCGTCAGGGAGTGCGGATGTAATCGCCGGTTTCCGAGCTCCAGAACCAGGCTTTGCTGCCCCAGGTGCCGCTGCCGACACTGTATTTCAGCCAGGCATCCCTTTCCGGAAGATACAGGAAGGGGAAGATTTCCGGCGAGGTGTAGAAAAGGCCCACCTCCTCGAGTACGCTGTACCCGAACAAGCCCGTCCCGGAAGGTCCGATGAAATAGAGCCAACCGAGGTTCGGGTGCGCCACCCATGGCTGGAGCTCAACGGAATAGGAACCGAGCCATTCCGAGCCGCGCCAGAATCCATCCTCCACAAAGGCCCCGTAAACCGGGTAGGGTGCCGACGGATCCGGTGTCCAGGAAAGACTGTACAGGAAGCCGGCGTCCTCGTTTTGACGGACATACTCGTTTTTGCGATACCGCCATTCCACCCGGAAGGGGCCTGCCGGGAGCGTCAGGGAATAGGCTTGGCGTCCGGCCTGGCCGGACAGGAATACCGGCCCGCCCTCCAGGGCGGTGTAGGGGTTTCCGTTCAAGTACAGCTGCAAGGCGTCGAATAGGACCCCCTGCAAGGGGGACTGCGGGTTGTCGTAGTCTTCATTCAACTCGGAGGAGGCGCTCCATTCGAATTCAACCGTGCCCGGGCCGAGGATATCCATCAGAAGCGAGGATTGTCCAAGGGAGGGGATCTTTCCGGAGCGCAGGCGGGTCCCTTCCCGCACCGACCAGCCCGCGTCGCCGTCACTGTAAAGGCGCAGCCACGGCTGTTGCAGAAAGGCGCTGATGACCGGTTCGCTGCCGGGGGTCCGGACGGTCACGATATTGCTTTTCGGTGGACGGTTTCCGTTTTCCGACCAGGGCTGGACCGCGTATTTGTACAGTTGCCCCGGGAGGACGGAGTTGTCCGCGTATTCCTCCGTGTCGGGTGGCAGATCGGCGATGCCTTTCCATGTGCCGTAGCTCTGGCGGTAGACGGTGTAGCCGGATTCATCGGAGGAGTGGTCGGTCCACTCCAGGCGTACCTGGGAGGACCTCGCCACGAGGACGGACAGGTTGTCGACACGGCTGACCGCTGGGACGCCCGCGGTGAACAGCGCGGCCTCGATGAATTCATAGGCGGTCTCGTCGATGGCCCGCACAAAAATGCTTTCGCTGCCCCGTTCCGCGACGAGGATCCCGGAGAGGAGCCAGTTCCCCATGTCGTCCTTCACATAGACGGGTCCGCCCGAGCCTCCCGCGGCTGTTGCCACATTGTACATGGTGTAAATTCCCCACCAGTAGCCGCCGAGGTCGCGCTGTTGGTCCGGAAACTGGTCAAAGCCCTGCCACTCGCAGAAGTGGTTGATTTCGGGATGCGCGTGCATGAGCCAGGTGCTTGAAGGGTACCCGACGATCACCTTGTCCCGATCCTCCCTGAGAATGCCCACCTCCCCACCGATGTCCACATGGACTTCCGCGTGCCGGGTGATTCCCGGATCCTCGATGGCCGGGCTGAAATATCCGGCCGCGAAATCCACGTTCAGGGTATCCAACAGCGGCTCCCCCGGCCCGTCCGCCGCAACCCGCTCCGGATAGTAGGTCGTCCACCGCTCAAAACCGGGGGGGCTGTGATATTCCGTGCTCTGGGAGGGGGCGGTGTTCTGGTCATGGTATTTCGGATAATACCGGACGTTCCCGATAGGGATCCAGGCTTGGGTGTCCGCGTCGTAGACCAGGTGGGCGGCCGTGACCATGACCCCGGGGGCCGCCATGGAGGCGCTGCCGGTGTAGGCGAAGCCGTCGCTGTGGAGGGCCCACAACAAGCCGTTGTACCGGTAGGGGGACTCTTCGACCGCGGCCGCGTCCAGCGGAGCGGGCGTGACGGCAAACTGGCCGGTCGCGGAAACAGCGGCGCAACAGGTTGTGGCGGCGATGATCAAATGGCGGAGCATCAGGGCAGTCTCCCCCCGTTTACCAATTTTTTCAAGATTCTTTGTCCACCCGTATTCCGGACTGTTCCACAATCCTCTTGATATTCATTGCGGTCAAATCATGTTTTCCCGGATGAACCATTCGGTGAAAGTGGCCCTCGGGATATTCCTGTTGCTGTGCCTGTACATGTTGACCGGTCTTGCCGGGTGTGGCGGGAAACCCGGCCCGGAAGAGGCCGGCCCCCCGCCGGAAAGGCCGCTGATGAGCGTGCGGGCCCGGGACATGCAGGCCGAGGTGATTTCCCGCGAGGTGATGTTCAACGGCAAGACGAACCCCTCCCGGTCGGTCGACATCAAGGCGGAAACCTCCGGCAGGGTCATGGAGGTCGCCGATTTGCGCGGAAGGAGAATATCCGTGGACCAACTGATTGCCCGAATCGAACTCAATGACCGGCCGGAGCGCCTTGAACAGGCCAGGGCCAGCCTCGAACAGGCGGGTCTTGAATACGAGGCGGCCATGCGGTTGGAAAAGCAGGCACTGCGGTCGGAGTCCGCGGTCGCGGAGGCGCTTGCCCGCCTTCGCGGGGCGGAACAGCTGGTCCGGTCAATGGAACTGGAAATGGAGAACACCCGGTTGCTGGCCCCTTTCGACGGGATTCTCCAGGAGCGCATGGTCGAGGTGGGCGACTATCTGGGAATCGGTGATCCGGTCGCCCGGGTGATCGACCTGGATCCGTTGATTGTCGAGGGAGAGGTCACGGAATTCCAGATCGGCTACATGAAGATCGGGGAAAGCGGGTTTGCGGACCTTGCGGACGGGCGCACCGTGGAGGGCGTGATCCGGTACGTCGCAGGGGAGGCGGATCCCCGGTCGAGGACCTTCACGGTTGAAATGGAGGTGCCCAATCCGGACCTGGCCATTCCGGCCGGGATCACCGCCACGGTCCGCGTGGAGACCGAACGGGTTCCGGCCTACCGGATCAGCACCAGCCTGATTTCCGTTGCCGACGACGGCCGCCTTGGAATCAAGCTTGTGGACGAGGAAGGCAGGGTACGCTTTCGGGAAGCCGATATTGTCCGCTCCGAACCCGATTCGATCTGGGTCACGGGGCTTCCTTCCCGGTTGCGCCTGATCACCCTGGGGCAGGATTTCACGCAACCGGGAGACCGGGTCGAGGTCGTCCTCGAGGCCGGTGAGTGACAATCAAATGGGAAGGACGTAATCCGGGAACAGACTGGCCATGCATGGATTTCTTGAAACCTGCCTGAATCGCGGACGGACGATCCTGCTGATACTGGCCCTGATCCTCATCACGGGGAGTGTTTCCTATATCACGATCCCGAAGGAGGCCCAACCGGACATCACGGTGCCCTACATCTACGTGAGCCTCCATCATGAGGGAATTTCCCCCGAGGATGCCGAACGCCTCCTGGTCCGTCCCATGGAGCAGGAGCTGCGCGGGCTGGACGGACTGAAGGAGATGAGCGCCACGGCCTACGAAAGCGGGGCCAACTTGATTCTCGAATTTGAAGCCGGGCTCGACATTGATCCCGTCCTCAACGATGTCCGCGAAAAGGTGGACATCGCCAAGGCGGACCTGCCCGAGGAGACCGACGAGCCCATCGTTTCCGAGATCAACCTCGCCCTTGAACCGGTGATTGTGGTTTCCCTCTCGGGCAATATTCCGGAGCGGAGACTGGTCCGCCTCGCCAAGGATCTGCGGGATGAGATCGAGAGCATTTCAGAGGTGCTGGAGGTGGAGATCGGGGGCGACCGCGAGGAAGTGGTCGAGCTGGTCATTGATCCCCGTCTCATGGAAACCTACGGCCTCAGCCTCGGGGAGATCTCCCAGATGGCCCGGCGCAACAACATCCTCGTCGCGGCCGGCAACCTCGACAACGGCAATGGCCGTATTCCGGTCAAGGTGCCCGGCCTTTTTGAAACCCCGGCGGATATCCTCGACCTGCCGATCAAGACGGTTGGCGACACGGTCATCCGCACCCGCGACATCGCCACCATCCGGCCAACCTTCAAGGATCCGGCGGGTTATTCCCGCCTGAACGGGAAACCGGCCCTGACCCTCTATGTGAAGAAGCGGGTGGGGGAGAACGTCATTGAGACCGTGGAAAAGGTCCGGGAACTGGTGGGCAGGATCAGCACCTCCTGGCCTCCGGGTGTCCAGGTGGAATTCTCCCAGGACCAGTCCGAGGATATCAAGATGATGCTCAAGGACCTGCAGAACAACGTCCTGAGCGCCATTATCCTCGTCATGATTGTCTGCGTGGCGGCTCTCGGCGTGCGCAGCGGGCTGCTGGTGGGCCTGGCCATTCCGGGATCCTTCCTGACCGGCATGCTCACGCTCAACGCCATGGGGCTGACCGTGAACATCGTGGTCCTGTTCAGTCTCATCCTTGCCGTCGGGATGCTGGTGGACGGGGCCATTGTGGTGGTTGAACTTGCGGACCGGAAAATGAACGAGGGCCTGCCCCGATCCAAGGCCTACCTGATCGCCGCCCAGCGGATGGCCCTGCCGATCATTTCCTCCACCGCGACCACCCTGGCGGCCTTTCTTCCCCTCCTTTTCTGGCCCGGGATTGTCGGGGAGTTCATGAAATTCCTGCCGATCACCCTGATCGCGACCCTTTCTGCCAGCCTTCTCATGGCCCTGATTTTCGTTCCGACCGTCGGGGCGCTGATCGGAAAGCCGGGCCCGGCCAGTCATGAAACAATGCGGGGGCTGGCCGCCGCGGAGGGCGGCGACCTCTCCGAGCTGACCGGCTTCACGGGCTGGTATGTGCGGATGCTTCGCCGCTTCCTCAAGCATCCCGGCAAGCTGCTGCTAGCCGTTATCCTCGCCTTTTTCGGGGTGCAGATCATTTACGGGATCCTTGGCAAGGGGGTCGAGTTCTTCCCCGAAGTGGATCCGGAATTCGCCACCATCCTGGTGCGCATGCGGGGCAATCTCTCCGTTGATGAAATGGATGAGATTGTCCGGCAGGTCGAGGAGCGCATTTACCCGGTGGAAGGAATCAAGACCATCACCGCCCGGTCCAACATCAGTTTCCAGGGCGACGGCATCACCGAGGACACGCACGGCCTCATCCAGCTGGAATTCAAGGACTGGCAGGATCGACCCCCCGGACGGGAAATCCTTCATGAGATAGCCGAACGCACGAAGGATTTCCCCGGGATCATCATCGAGCAACGGGAACTCGAGGCCGGTCCTCCAACCGGGAAGGATGTCCAGATTGAAATCAGCTCCCACCATCCTGAACTGCTGGAAGGGGCCATCCGGCAGGTGCGGGAGTATATGGAGACGGTCAACGGGCTCAAGGACATCGATGATTCACGCCCCGTTCCCGGCGTCGAATGGCAGGTCCGCGTTGACCGTGCCCAGGCCAGCCGCTTTGGCGCGGACATTTCCCTTGTCGGCAGCTACGTCCAGTTTGTCACCAACGGACTGCTTCTGGGAACCTACCGGCCTGATGGCGCGGATGACGAAGTCGACATCCGGGCCCGGTTCCCCGCTTCCGAGCGCGACCTTGATCAGATCCGCCTGCTGCGCCTGACCACCTCCTACGGCAGTGTTCCGGTCACGAATTTCATCGAATGGGAGCCGGCCTCCCAGGTCGGCGAAATCCACCGGGTCGACGGAAGGCGCTTTTACACCGTGACCGCGAATGTCGGGGAGGGGGTCCTGACCGATACAAAGGTCCGGGAGTTGCGCCAGTGGGTATCCACCCTCCGGCTTCCCGATGGGCTCATCGTCCGCTTCCGCGGGGAGGACGAGGAACAGAAGGAATCCATGGCCTTCCTGAGCAAGGCCTTCTTTGTCGCGATATTCATCATGGCCATCATCCTGGTCACGCAGTTCAACAGCTTTTTCCAGGCCCTACTGGTCCTCACGGCCGTCATCTTCAGCACCATCGGGGTGTTCATCGGGCTGCTGATCACCGGACAGCCTTTCGGGGTGGTCATGAACGGGATCGGGGTGATCGCCCTCGCCGGCATCGTCGTCAACAACAACATCGTCCTCATCGACACCTTCGATTACCACCGGAAATCGGGAGCCGCTGTTCTCGAGGCGGTCCTGCGCACCGGTGCCCAGCGCCTGCGGCCGGTGGTCCTGACGACGGTGACCACCGTTCTCGGCCTGCTGCCGATGGTGCTGCGCCTGAACATCGATTTCATCGGCCGGGAGGTCACCTATAACGCACCCTCCACCCAATGGTGGGTACAGCTGGCCACTTCCGTCGCTTTCGGACTCCTTTTCGCGACCTTCCTGACCCTGATCCTGACTCCCTCCATGCTGGTCCTCGGGGACAATATTTCCAGCTGGAGGAGGAAGTTCCTCCACCCGCGGACCGAATTGCAGGCCAGTCCCGAACATCCGGCCCTTGTCGAAACGGTCATGTTCTACCGGACGCCCTTCCCGGACCCGCTGATCGCCGCCAGGGGGACCCGGCTCCACCTCCATTACCGGGCCGACCATGAGCCCGGCTGGGTGTGCGCGACCAGCCCGGATGAAAAGGAAGGCTGGGTACCTGAGCAGTGGCTGCATATCGAGGGAAACCGGGCGACCCTCCTTCGCGATTACAA
>JBNGDP010000042.1:0-26560 GCA_049975345.1 Oceanipulchritudo sp.
GCAAGAGCAGGAGCAGGAGCAGGAGCAGGAGCAAGAGAGCAGGAGCAGGGATTTTTGATGAATTAATGTTATGAAAAAACGTATTCTATTAACCACTACCTCATTCCAGGACACGCCCGGCGCCCACCACGACCTTCTGGACGCGCAGGGCTGGGAGGTGATCACGGCCCGGGGGCCGCTGAACGAGGAGGAAACCCTGGCCCTGGTCGGTGACGTCGACGGCATGATCTGCGGGGACGACTCGATCACCCGCAGGGTGCTGGAGAAGGCGCTGCCCCGGCTCAAGGTGCTGAGCAAGTACGGCATCGGGGTCGACAAGATCGACGTTGAGGCGGCGACGGAGATGAAGATCCCGGTCTGCTACACGCCCGGGGTGAATCACACGACGGTGGCCGAGCATGTCTTCACCCTATTGCTGGCGCTCTTCAAGAACCTCGTCGCGGAAATTGAATACACGCGCAAGGGGGAATGGAAGCGCCTCATCGGCCACGAGATCATGGGCAAGCGCCTCGGGATCATCGGGCTTGGGCGGATCGGAAAGGAAGTCGCCATCCGGGCCAAGGCCTTCGGGCTGGAGATTGCCGGCTACGACATCTACTGGCCGGAGGCCTTCGCGGACGAGTATGGCATCGAGCGGGCCCATTCGATCGATGAAATCACCGAGTCCTGCGGGATCATTTCCCTGCACACCAATCTCACCGACGAGACGCGTGACATGATCAACCTGCAGCGGCTTTCGCGGATGAAGGACGGGGTCATCATCATCAACTGCGCGCGGGGGGAACTGGTGCACACGGATTCGATGGTCCACGCCCTGCAGATCGGCAAGGTGGGCGGATACGGGACCGACGTGCTCGACCAGGAGCCGCCCCGTGCGGATCATCCGCTGCTCAAGGAACCGCGCTGCCTGGTGACGCCGCACATCGGGAGCCGAACGTACGAGAGCGTGGTGCGCCAGGCGAGCGCCGCGGTCAACAACATGATCCTTGCCCTCAAGGGGGAGCCGCCTCTGGCGCAGGTGAACAGGGTCTAAGGACAAAGGACAAAGGTCTAAGGTCTAAGTACGAAGGTCAAAAGTGTAGGAAAGGAATTCAATGGAAACGTTTTATGTAGTGCCGGAGGAGCGGCACAATGAGCTGGTGAAGGCTGCGTATCGGAAGCGTGGATTCAACAAGGCGGAGGCGGAGGCGGCGGCGCGCTTTGCGGCCTATGCGACGACGCACGGGGTAAGGACGCACAACGCCCTGAAGGCGCTGCACCTGGATCATCTGTTCGGGAGCGGATCGAAGGGGTGTGTGCCGAATGCGCAAATCGAGAAGAAGCCGGGGCGGTTCGCCTCAGCCCAGGTTTGGGACGCCAGGCGGAAACTCGGGCAGGCGGTGGCCTACGAGGCGATGGAGGCCTGCATCGGGATGGCCGACCAGGCGGGAGTGGGGATTGTCAGCGTGGACAACGCCTTCCATTACCTGTGGGGGGGCGGCTATGTCATGGATGCGGCCAGGCGGGGCTACATCGCCTACACCAACTGCACGGCGGCTCTTGCCGAGGTGGTGCCCTTCAAGGGAAAGCATCCCACGCTTGGAACCAACCCGCACAGTTGGGGCTTCCCCACAACGGAGGCGGTCGGCTTTCCCGTCGTCATTGACTGGGCGACATCCGTCGTCGCCATGGGGCGGGTCCAGCAGTTTGTCCGCGAGGGACTGCCGCTTCCCCCGGACGCCGCGGTTGACGAGGATGGAAATCCCACTACAGACGCGGCCAGGGCGAAGTACCTGCTTCCCTTCGGCGCACACAAGGGCTACGGTTTGAGCCTGATCAATGAAATCATGGCCGCCCTTATCGGTGGTGGTCTGCCCACTGTGCGGAGCCGCTGGGCGGATGACGAGGAGAAGCATGCCCCCTGCTTCTTCTTTCAGGTGATTCATCCGGAGGCATTGAGTGGAGGCGCCTTCGCGAAGGGCCTGAGCCAGGCCGGGAATCTCAAGGAGGTCATCGGGGACATCCTCGGTCACGGGAACGAGGGCTGTCTTTTGCCCGGCCAGATCGAGGCCGAGGCGGCAAGGCGGACAGCTCGCAACGGCGGACTGCTTTTCACGGCGAAGGAAATCGAGGCCTTCAACGAGCTGGCCGAAGAATGCGGCCAGGAACCGTGGAATATTGAAGACCTGAAGGAGGCCCAATGATTTATATATCGCTATCGCTATCGGGATCGCTATCGGACAAACTTTTCCGTAGCTCCGTCCGATCCCGATAGCGATCCCGATCCCGATAGCGGTTTAATTATGAGCTTATAAAGGAATAATAATGAAATTATCGATACGACCTGCAGAGGAATGTGCTTATGACTGCGTCTCCCTTGGGGAGATCATGCTGCGGCTGGATCCCGGAGAAGGCCGGGTGCGTACGGCCCGCTTCTTCAAGGCATGGGAGGGCGGCGGTGAGTACAATGTCACCCGCGGCCTCCGCCGCTGCTTCGGCCTGCGCACGGCGGTGGTCACCGCCCTCGCCGACAACGAGGTCGGCCGCCTGATCGAGGATTTCATCCTTCAGGGCGGCGTGGACACGCGTTTCATCCAGTGGCGCGAGTATGACGGGATCGGGCGCAGCGTCCGCAACGGATTGAATTTCACGGAACGAGGCTTTGGCATTCGGGGAGCGGTCGGGGTGCCGGACCGCGGCATGACCGCCGCCTCGCAATTGAAGCCGGGCGACATCGACTGGGAGGAGATCTTCGGCAAACTGGGTGCGCGCTGGTTCCACACCGGCGGGATTTTCGCCGCCCTTAGTGAAAGCGCGGCGGAGCTGACCATCGAAGCGGTGAAGGCGGCCAACAAGCACGGGACGATTGTCAGCTATGACCTGAATTATCGACCCTCCCTTTGGAAAAGCATCGGCGGGCTCAAGAAGGCCCAGGAGGTCAACCGCGAGATTGCCAGATATGTCGACGTCATGATCGGCAACGAGGAGGACTTCACGGCCAGCCTGGGGTTCGAGGTCGAGGGGGTCGACCACAACCTGTCGGAACTTCCCATCGACAGTTTCAAGAAAATGATCAATAACGCCGTGAAATCCTTCCCCAATTTCAAGGCGACGGCCACAACGCTCCGTGCGGTCAAGACCGCCACGGTGAACGATTGGGGTGCCATGGCCTGGATGGGCGGTGAATTCCACCTGAGCCGGGATTACCCCTCCCTTGAGATTCTCGACCGCGTCGGCGGCGGGGACAGTTTCGCCTCCGGCTTCATCTACGGCCTCATGGTAAAGGGCGACCCGCAGGCCGCCGTGGAATACGGCGCCGCCCACGGGGCGCTGGCCATGACCACGCCGGGGGACACCACGATGGCCACCCTCAAGGAGGTCGAGAAGATCGTCGCCGGCGGCGGGGCGCGGGTGGTGAGGTAGACAAAGGACAAAGGACAAAGGACAAAGGACGAAGGACAAATGAGTGGAATGATTAACGAATTATTTTCCCTTGAGGGAAAGGTGGCGCTGGTGATCGGCGGCACGGGTGAATTGTGCGGGGCGATGGCGGAAGGCCTGGCCGGGGCCGGCGCGCACGTCCTCCTGGTCGGCCGCAACGAGGAAAAGGCCAAGGTCCGCATGGAGGCCATCAGGGATGCCGGCGGCAAAGTGGATTTCATCAAGGCGGACGTCGGCACGAAGGAGGCCTTGGAGGGTTTGCTCAAGGGCGCGCTCGAGCTGGCGGGACGGGTCGACATCGTCATCAACGGGGCGGGGGTCAATTCACCGACGCCGTTCTTCGATGTCAGCGAGGAGGAACTGGACCGGATCATGAACCTGAACTTCCGCTCCGTCTACCTGGCTTGCCAGATCTTCGGCAAGTACCTTGTGGATCGTGGCGAGGGCGGGTGCCTGATCAACGTTGGCTCGATGTCCGGCGTCATTCCCCTGTCGCGGGTTTTTACCTACAGCGCGAGCAAGGCCGCCGTCCACAACCTCTCCAAGAACCTCGCCCGGGAATGGGCGACCAGCGGCGTGCGCGTCAACACCCTCGTGCCGGGCTTCTTCCCGGCCGAACAGAACAGGAAGGTCCTCACGGAGGAACGGGTCGCCCAGATCATGGGCCACACCCCCATGAAACGCTTCGGCGAGGCCCGGGAACTGGTCGGGGCCACCCTGCTCCTCGCCAGCGACAAGGCCGGCAGCTTCATCACCGGACATGAGCTCATCGTCGACGGGGGGTATGCGGCGATGACGATTTAATTTGGACTAAGGACTAAAGACTAAAGACTAAAGACTAAGGACAAATGACGGGAGGGACGAACAATGGGCTTTATCACTGAGGATTTTTTGTTGAGGAATGATACGGCGAAGGAGCTGTATCACGGGCACGCAAAAGACTTGCCGATCATTGATTACCATTGCCACCTTCCGCCGAAGGACGTGGCTGAAAACCGGAGGTTTGCGAACCTGTTCGAGATCTGGCTGGAGGGCGACCACTACAAGTGGCGGACGATGCGCACCAACGGCATCGATGAGCGTTACTGCACCGGTGACGCCACGCCGAAGGAGAAATTCATGGCCTTTGCCGGGACCCTGCCCGAATGCCTGCGCAACCCCATGTATCACTGGTGCCACCTGGAGCTTCTGCGCTATTTCGGTATCGACACGATCCTCGGGCCCGACACGGCGGAGGAGATCTGGGAGCGGGCCAATGCAAGGCTGACCGATCCCTCGATGAGCGCGCGCGGGATCCTTGAGAAATTCAAGGTCTCGGTGGTCTGCACAACCGATGACCCGGTGGATTCCCTGGAGTATCACCAGACCATTGCGAAAAGCGGGATCGGAACGAGGGTCTATCCGACCTTCCGTCCGGACAAGGCGATCGCCTTGAACGATGTCGCGGTCTGGAACCGATGGACCGACCGGTTGGCCGAGGTCAGCGGGATCGACTGCGGCAGCATTGAAGGGTTCCGCGAGGCCCTCAAGAACCGTCACGACTTTTTCCATTCAATGGGTGGCCGGCTTTCGGACCATGGGCTGGAAGCGGCGTATGCCGATTTTCCATCCGAGGCGGAGGCAAAGGTCATTTTCGATAACGCCCGGTCGGGGAAAAGAATCGCTCCGGAGGAACACCGCAAATTCGCCTCCTGCATGATGGAATTTTTCGGCGAGCTCGACGCGGAAAAGGGCTGGACCAAGCAGTTGCATCTGGGGGCCATGCGCAACGTCAACGACCGCCTTTACAACGAGCTTGGACCAGACATTGGGTGTGATTCCATCGGGGATTTCGAGCAGGGCCGGCCTCTTGGAAGATACCTTGGACGGCTTGCCGGAAAGAGCATCCTGCCCAAGACAGTCCTGTACAACCTGAACCCGCGCGATAATTACCTTTTTGCCACGATGATCGGCAACTTCCAGGGGGGTGGGATCGCCGGCAGGATGCAATTCGGGAGCGGCTGGTGGTTTCTCGACCAGAAGGAGGGGATGACCTGGCAGATCAACGCCCTCTCCAACCTCGGCCTGCTCGGACATTTCGTCGGCATGCTGACCGACTCGCGCAGCTTCATGAGCTACTGCCGCCACGAGTATTTCCGCCGGCTGCTGTGCCAGATCCTCGGCGAGGATGTGGAGAACGGGGAGCTGCCGGACGACATGGACCTCGTCGGCAGCCTGGTGAAAAAAATCTGCTACGGAAACGCCTCCACTTTCTTCGGCTTCCAACTGGGAAGCCACACCGCATAAGCTGAAAAAACAACTACCATGGAAAAAGTCAGACTCGGAATCATCGGCATCGGCAACATGGGCTCCGCCCACGTGCGCACCATCACGCAGGGCAAGGTCCAGGGCATGGAAGTGTCCGCGGTTTGCGACCGCAACCCGGAGCGCAAATCCCTCTTTCCCGACATCCCGTTCTTTGACACGGCGGAGGACCTGATCGCCTGTGCCGACGTGGACGCGGTGCTTGTAGCGACTCCCCACTACGACCACACGACCCTCGGTATCGCCACCCTGGAGGCGGGCAAGCACCTCCTGGTGGAAAAGCCCATCTCCGTCCACAAGGCCGATTGCGAAAAATTGATCGCTGCCCACACCGATAAGCAACTGGTTTTTGGAGCCATGTTCAACCAGCGCACGGACCCGCGTTACATCAAGCTGAAGTCGCTCATCGAGGGCGGGCACCTGGGCGAGATCCGCCGCGTGGTCTGGGTCATTACCGACTGGTTCCGGACCCGCTACTACTACGCCTCCGGAGGCTGGCGCGCAACATGGAAAGGGGAGGGCGGCGGCGTCCTGCTCAACCAGTGCCCCCACCAGCTCGACCTCTGGCAGTGGCTGTTCGGCATGCCCGACAAGGTCCGCGCCTTTTGCGACATCGGCCGCTATCACGAGATCGAGGTCGAGGACGACGTCACCTGCTACATGGATTACGCCTCCGGATGCAAGGGCGTTTTCATCACAACAACCGGCGAGGCGCCGGGAACCAACCGCCTGGAAATAACCGCCGAGAACGGCAAGGTCGTCGTTGACGGATCGGCCAACGGCATCAACTGGACCCGCAACGAGGTGCCCATGACGGATTGGAACAACAGCGCCGAAGGCGGCTTCAGCAAGCCGGATACCTGGCAGATCCACATCCCCACCGGGGAGGGCCACGGCCCGCAGCACCAGGGTATCCTGCAGAACTTCACCGATGCGATCCTGAAGGGGAAGCCGCTCATTGCGCCGGCCGCCGAGGGAATCCATTCCGTCGAGCTGGCCAATTCCATGCTCTTCAGCAGCTTCATGGACAAGACCGTGGAGTTGCCCATTGATGCAGGCTCCTATGCCGACCTGCTGAAGGAAAAAATCGAGTCCTCAACCTTTGTGAAGAAGGATGTCGAGGAGAAGATCGCCGCTGATTTCGACAACGCCTGAGGAATACCATCATGAGCACCCGAGACGGAATGAATTACGCCCCGACCTCCCCGCACGCGGAGAAGGTCGTCAAACCCGGTGAGTTTGTCTTTGCGACCGCCTTCCTTGACCACGGCCACATCAACGGCCAGATGAACGGGCTCAAAGAGGCCGGCGGCGAGTGCCGCTGGGTCTATGATCCGCAACCGGAGCGCGCCAGGGCCTTCGCGCAAAAGTTCCCCGGGGTGAAAATCGCCGGCTCCTTCGAGCAGATTCTCGAGGATCCCGACGTGCGGCTGGTCTCCGCCGCCGCGGTCCCCTGCGAACGCGGGCCGATCGGCTGCCGCGTCCTTCGGGCCGGCAAGGATTACTTCACCGACAAGTCCCCCTTCACCACGCTGGACCAGCTGGCGGAGGCGAAGCGGGTCGTCGCCGAAACCGGACGCAAGTACATGTGCTATTATGGTGAGCGGCTCCACACGGAAGCCGGGTATTACGCGGGCGAGTTGATCCGCCGGGGGGCCATCGGGGATGTCCTCCAGGTTCTCATCATGGCCCCCCACAACCTCGCCAAGGCGACCCGCCCCGCCTGGTTTTTCGAGAAGGACAAATACGGGGGCATCATCACGGACATCGGATCCCACCAGTTCGAGCAGTTTCTCACCTACACCGGGGCCAGGGACGCCATGGTGAACTTCGCCCGCGTTGAGAACTTCGCCAATCCGGACACCCCCGGCCTCGAGGATTTCGGCGAAGCCAGCCTGACCGCCGACAACGGGGCTTCGTGCTACTGCCGCATCGACTGGTTCAATCCAGGGGGGCTCCGTTCATGGGGGGACGGGCGGACCTTCATCCTCGGGACAAAGGGCACCATCGAGGTACGCAAATACCTGGACGTGGCCCGGGAACCGCTGGAGGGCCAGGTCATCTATCTCGTGGACGGGGAGCGCGAGCAGCGTATTCCCTGCGCCGGCAGGGTCGGCTATCCCTTTTTCGGGAAGCTGATCCTCGATGTGCTCAACCGAACGGAGGAGGCGATGACCCAGGAACACTGCTTCAAGGCCGCCGAGCTTGCCATGCAGGCACAGGCTTTCGCGGACGCGACAAGGCAAGGCGTTCGGTGATTTCGTCCGGTTCCGGCTGGAGCCAGGTGAATTCGGCCCGCAGGCCGGCTTCCGAGGGCACCAGCCGCTGGTTGATGATAAGCCGCAGACCCTCCGCCAGGCTCCCGGGATCCAGCCCCCACGCGGCCAGGCGGTCGATCGCCGCCTCAACGCTTCGGGCATGCAGCGTGCTCAGCACGCAATGGCCGGTCAGGGCCGCCCGGCAGGCCGCCATGGCGGACCCCCGGTCCCGGATCTCCCCGATGAAGATCACGTCCGGATCCTGGCGGAGAAAGGCGCGAACGGCGTTCTCAAAGGTCCAACCCTTGCTTTCCTCCACCGCACACTGCACGGCCGCCGGGCATTCATACTCGACCGGATCCTCGATGCCGAGGATCTTCAGGTTCCGGTTCCGGAGCATTTCCAGCACCCCGTAAACCGTCGTTGTTTTTCCACTACAAGTCGGGCCGGTGCAAAGGATCATTCCCGGATCGTTTCCCGCCAGGTCGCCGATGGCCGCGCCCAGCCTTTCGGGCACCCCGAGTTCCGCGAGGGACCGGATCTCGTTCTCCGACCCGAGAACCCGCAGGACCAGGCTTTCCCCGTCCACAGTGCAGAGGTGGGAGGCGCGAAAACGGATGATCCGTCCCCCGTGGGACAGCTCCATGCGTCCATCCTGGGGCGGGGTGAAGGCGGCCGTGGAAAGGCCGGCCCAGTTTTTCAGAAGGCGCAGCCGCGTCCGGACCTCCGGTCCCCGCCAGTTCCCGGCCTCCTGCATCACGCCTTCCTGATGGGCGCGAAGAGACAAGCCCCCCCCTGCCCGTTCAAAGTGAATGTCGGAGGCGCCCTCGGACCAGAGGCTGACTATGGTTTGCCGGAGGAAAAGATCCTCACCGTAGGCCTCCTTGTCCGGACGGGCTTCCATCACGCCTTCCCAGGCCCCCGCCTCGCCGCGTACGGGGGTTAGAAGGACCCATTCCCAGTCTTCCGCATCAGGGCCGAGGTAGGGCTTCAGTGATGGAGCCGCCTCCGGGCCGCCCGCGGCCCATTTCCTTCCGGTCGGCGAGTCCAGGACGATAAAACCGTGCACCCGCAACAGCTGTGCCTCCGGGGTCGCCACACCGGATACGCGGCAGTCAACCCTTCGGACAATGGTGCAGCCAAGGGCCGCATGCAAGCTCGCCAGCAATTCCTCCTCATCGATGGTTCCTCCCGTCACCAGCCATTCCAGCAGCGAGCAACCCTCCCCGGACGCCGTCCAGCTTTCCAGCGCGTGGTCCAGTTGCTCCGTCGCGAGCGGGTCCGGAACCAGGACCTGCCTTACCCAGGAAGCGTTATTCTCGTAGGTGAAGGGCTCCCTCATCGAACGGGTGCGGGGAAGGGGATGCCGGGAGCGTCAGATATCGGTGAAACGGATTCCGGCCTCGCGGAACTTCTGTTTCAGCTCGTTGGGATGCTGTGATTTCTCGAGGGCGACATCGGCGTCGACGATGCCGCGGTTGACGAGGCTGGCCAGGTGCGCATCCAGTGAGATCATTCCGTACTGGGAGCCGGTCTGTATCTCGGAGGCAATCCGGTAGGTCTTGTTCTCGCGGATGAGAGCGGCCACCGAAGTGGTGGTGACCATGATCTCGAAGGCGGCGATCCGTCCGCCCTCCTTCTTTTTGAGAAGAACCTGGGAAATGACGGCCACGATGGAGGAGGCCAACTGGGTCCGGATCTGGTCCTTGGTGGACTCGGGGAAGGCGTCGACGATGCGGTCCACCGTGCGGGCGGAGCCGGTCGTATGCAGGGTGGCGAAAACGAGGTGGCCCGTTTCGGCGGCGGAGACGGCGGCCTCGATGGTTTCAAGGTCGCGCATTTCCCCGACGAGGATCACATCCGGGTCCTGTCGAAGGGCCCCGCGAAGCGCCTCCGCGAAGGAAGGGGTGTCGTTGTGCACTTCGCGCTGGGTGACGATGCAATGCTTGTGCTCGTGGAAATATTCAATGGGATCCTCGATGGTGATGATATGCCCGTCCCGGTTCTCATTGATCCAGTTGACCATGGAGGCGAGGGTGGTGGATTTACCGGAACCGGTCGGTCCGGTGACGAGGATCAGTCCGCGCGGGCGTTTCAGGAGGTCCTTGATGTGATCCGGCAGGCCGATTTCACGGAGGCCAAACATGTCCTTGGGGATGGTCCGCAGCACCATGCCGTAATTGCCCTTGGCCTTGAGAACGCTGACGCGGAACCGGGCCCGGTCCATGAAGGCGAAACCGAAGTCCGCGCCGCCGCGGGTCTTGAGCTGTTCCTGCATGGCGTCGGAAGTGATGGCCTGCATGAGGACCTTCGTGTCTTGCGGACGCAGAGGCGGTCCGTCGACCGGGACCATGGACCCGCTGATCCGCAGGGTCGGAGCCTGGTTTACCTGTATGTGAAGGTCGCTCGCTTCCTGGTCGACCATCAGCTCCAGCAGATCGTTCATTTCGTATGGACAATCCACGATGTTTTCAACTGCTGCTTCCATGTTCATTGTGGCTTAAAAATGTGGAACGGTTGCCCGCAAATCGATGTTTCAAGGGCAATGCCAGTCTAATTAACAAAATCCTTACAGTTGGCAAAGCTTTAAGTCACGCCGCAGGCGTTTGGTAAAAAAGGGCATGAGGCAGCGGAGGGGTGTTTTCCCGTCGAGAAAATAGCCCCAGGCCGCGTCAAGGAACCGTTCCCTGTCGGCTATTTCCTCATCCATCCGCCGGAGGGCGAAGAGCCCGGTTCGGCGGGCGACTCCGCCGTTGCAGGAAGGGCAGGCTCCGGACTGGTAAATCGCCGCCGGAAGGGGCCGGCCGAGGGCGCGGAGCAGCCGCCTTGCTTCATCGGGGAGGGGGGTTTCGCGCCGGCAGTTCGGGCAGAGAAGGGGCAGCAGGCGTTGATGAACCAGAAGGCGGCAGACGGGGATGACCTGGTCCGGGGCCTGGTCCAGATCCGCAAAGCGGCGAAGCACCCCGGTGGTATCCCGGGCATGAATGGAACTCAGGACCCGGTGGCCGGTCCGGGCCGCTTGCAGGGCGATGGCGGCGGTTTCCCGGTCGCGGATCTCACCGACAAGGAGACAATCCGGCGCCTGGCGCAGAAAGGCCCGGACTGCCCGGTCAAAGGTCAGCCCGCTCGTCTCGTCCACCTGAAGATGTTGCACGCCGGGGACGATGCGCTCAACGGGGTCCTCCACGGCGAGGACTTTTTCCTGCTGTTCGACGGACCATCCGAGCAGGCTGTGCAGGGTGGTGGATTTACCGGACCCGGTGGGACCGGCAAGCAGCCAGAGCCCGTCCTTTTCACGGAAAAGGGAAGCCAGGTCCCCGATCCAACTTGGCGGGACCCCCAAATCCTCAAGGGAGCGGGGTCGGTTGTCGCTGGTGTAGAGGAAACGGGCGGCCAGGGCGTAACCGTGAAGGCTCGGGACCAGGGAAACCCGGACGTTCAGCAGGCCATGCCTCGGCGTGTTCAAGGCGAAGCGCCCGTCGAGGGCCTTCCCCGGCGCCGACTTGTCCAGGCCGGCCTGGTTGATGACCGAATTGACAAGCCAGCGGCCCTTCGACTCCGTGAGCTCTTCTGCAGGGGTCAACTTTCCATGAATCCGAAGGCGGGAACGAAACCCACGGGTTGTCGGCTCGAGATGCCAGTCGGATGGTTCGCCACAATCAGTTATTTCTTGCAGGTGATGGAGGAAGGCGGCCTGTGAGGAGTCGCTTTCAACCCTTTCCGGGCCCTCCGGGGCTCTCCATCCGGATGATTGCGGGATAGCGGCCATGCACTTCACAAAGAGGGAGGGCCTGCCCAGGGCGGGTTGCTGGTCATCCGCGCCCAGTCGGTCGAATGCCTCGAGGGCGCATGGATGCTCCATGAGAAACCATGTCCGCGTCCCGTCGCGAATGAGGAGGAAGCGGCCCGGTGAAGGCCGCATGGCCCCTGCGGATTCCGATTGGATTTCCACATCCTTTTCCAGGTGAAAGAGGAAGCGTATCCCGTATTTCCTCTGGACGAGGGCCGCCACTTGATCCCAGTCCGGTCGCCCGCAGCGGGGAAGGCGGTTATAGACGGCTTCCTCCTCCAACGGGCTCGAGACCTCCGGAAAGCCGTCCGGCTCCGCGTATTCCCGGAGCAAAGGCAATAGGAACGGGATGTAGGCTGCCATCATCAAGGCTCATTCTCATCCCTTTCCTCCGGCTTGGGCGAACCCGCGGAATAGTCAAATTCAGGGGCCGCGGCCACCTGAATTCAGGTACGCGGAACAAACCCGACCTTGCGGTAGACCTTGGAGATCATCCGGTAGGCCCGTTTCTGGGCGACTTCCGCGCCCTCCCTGAAGACGCGGTCCAGATACGCCTTGTCCTCATGGATGGACTGGTAGGTCTCCTGGATCGGCTCCAGGGCGGCAATCACGGCGTCCGCCGCGGCATCCTTGAACGGCCCGTACTGTGATCCCGCGAATTGCTTTTCCAGGTCGGCAATGGGGGTCCCTGAAGCGGCACTGAGGATGTTCAGCAGGTTGGTGATGCCCGGCTTGTCCTCCCCGGCGCGAACCTCCGTGCCGGAATCCGTCACCGCCGAGCGGATCTTCTTGCGGATGACCTTGGGAGAATCCAGCAGGTAGACGCAGCCGGACTGGTTGGCATCAGACTTGGACATTTTCTTCCGCGGATCCTGGAGGGATTTGATCCGGGCGCCCGTCTTCGGGATATAGACCTCGGGAACACGAAAGGTTTCCGAGTAGGTGTTGTTGAACTTGATCGCCAGGTCGCGGCACAATTCCACATGCTGTTTCTGGTCCTCGCCCACGGGTACCCGGTCCGCATTGTAGATCAGGATGTCGGCGGCCATGAGAACGGGATAATTGAGCAACCCGGCCCCCACAAAGCCGGCATCCTCGCGCTGCGTCTTGTCCTTGTACTGGGTCATGCGCTCCAGCTGTCCGACCGGGCACAGGCAGCCGAGGATCCAGGCCAGTTCGGTATGTCCGATGACATGGCTCTGGCAGAAAAGGTGGCATTTTCCGGGATCCAGCCCGCAGGCGATGTAAAGGGCCAGATTGCGATAGGTGGCCTGGCGGAGCTCTGCCGGAACATAGGGGACCGTGATGGCATGCTGGTCCACAATGCCGAAGAAACACTCGTATTCATCGATCATTCCGGCCCAGTTGCGGATGGCCCCGAAGTAATTTCCCAGGTGGAGTTGTCCACTCGGCTGCGCGCAGGTGAGAATGACTTTTTTTCCAGTCTCGGACATGGTGGGTCAGGGGAGAAGTTTGCGCGCGGCCTCGAGGTAGCGTTCCCGGGTTTGCCGGATAACCTCCGCCGGTAACCGGGGACCGGGAGCGGTTTTGTCCCAATCCAGGGTCTCGAGAAAGTCCCGCACGTATTGCTTGTCAAAAGCGGTCTGGGGGTGGCCGGGCTTGTACTTGTCCATCGGCCAGTAACGGGAGGAATCGGGGGTCAGGACTTCATCAATGAGGAAGAGGTCCCCGTTTTCATCCGTTCCGAACTCAAATTTCGTATCGGCCAGGATAAGGCCGGCCCGGCGGGCGTAGGCGGTCCCAAGCCCGAACAGTTTCAGGCTGATGTCCCGGATTTCCTCAAACCGTTCCTCCCCGACCGCTTCCGCCCCCTGCTCGTGGGAGACCGGCAGGTCGTGCTCGCCGGCCGCGGCCTTGGTCGTGGGAGTGAAGAGGGGTGCCGGCAGGGCATCGCTTTCCCGCAGCCCGGACGGAACCGGCAGGCCGAAGAGGGTTCCACTGCGCAGGTAATCCTTCCACCCGCTTCCCGCCAGGTATTGCCGCACGACCGCTTCCAGCGGAACCGGCTTGAGCCTGCGCACGAGCATCGAGCGGGGAATCAGCTCCTCGTGCCCCTTCAACTTTTCCGCAAGGGCCTCGCCATGGTCCGCCACGAGGTGGTTGCGGATCAGCTTCCCGGTTTCCTCGAACCAGTACAGGCTCATCTGGGTAAGGATCATGCCCTTGCCCGGGATGCCGTCCGGCAGGACCACGTCAAAGGCGCTGAGGCGGTCGGTGGCCACCAGCAGCAGGGCATCCCCCGTGTCGAAGATCTCCCGCACCTTGCCGCTCCCCACCCTGGGGTGGGGCAAGCCTTCGATCTCCCGGAGGGCCTCCCCCGGGAGGGCCTTTTCGAGGGTGTCTGCATCCATGTAAAGACTCATACTCTTCAGGAAAAGGAACCACCGTGGGGATATTTTCCGGGCAGGCAAATTTTTTCAGAAAAAGCTTGCGGGACGCCTGTTCCCACCTAGCTTGCAGGGTTTTCCTACGCGTCCCGTTCGTCTAGCCAGGCCTAGGACACTGGGTTTTCATCCCAGCGACAGGAGTTCAAATCTCCTACGGGATGCCATCTTCAACCGGGCGGCAGAAGGGTCATTTCGATACGGGTTCCCCTCCCGATTTCAGATTCGATGAAGAAGCGCCCGTTGAACCGCCGGCACAGTTGGTAGGCCTTGGTCAGCCCGAATCCCCCGCCCATGGTCCGCTTGTCGAGGGCGTTGGTTCCGCGGTAGCCGAACTGGACGATCTTCTCCATCTCCTCTTCCGGGACTCCCATTCCCTCGTCGGAGACGCTCAACCGGAGGTTACCCCCGGGTTCGCTTTCCAGGTCGATGAGGATGCTGCTGCCCGGTTCCGAGTACTTGCGCGCATTTCCCGCGAGATCCCGGATGGTGTCGTGGAGAATGCCGGGGGCATGGATCGCGCCCTCGGGGCCCTCGATCCGGAAATCAATCCAATAGGCGTCCGCCGCTTTTGGTGCCGGGGCCTGGATAAAGCGGAACCGGCCCCCACTCACTTTTTCCGTGGCCCGCAGGAACTGTCGGAGGGTGTTGGGAAAGGCTTCCCGCGGGATGCCCTGCCAGGCGAGCCGGTCTCCCTTGAATTCCCGGATTCGCGCGTGTCCCACCGCAATTGTTTCCAGCAGGCCATGGATAACCGGGACCTCTTCCGGGTGTCCCCCCAGGAGTCCCTTCAGTTGATGTTGCATCCGGCCACACTGGATCTCCATTTCCGGAAGGTGTCGCGCCAGGTTTCCCTGGGGCAACTCCATGATGAGATCGAGGCAGTACCGCGAAAAATCTCTCAGGGAAGGGCATTCAACCTTATCCGCCAGCAGGTTCAGCTGCATCTCCAGCACGTTGCACAGGTTGAGCAGGCTGTGATTGTCCAGCAGAGCCGCCTCTTCCGCGCTCAAGGCCAGATCCCCCGTTACCTCGCGCCGCATGGTAACACGGCTAAGGCCGAATTCAAGGATTGGCAATCCCCAATTGCGGGCACTCAGCTGATGACGCCGGCGAGGTTGAAGATCGGCAGGAACATGGCCATGACGATGGAGCCGATGACGATGCCGAGGAAGACGATCAGGGCCGGTTCCAGAAGGGAGGTCAGGGAATCGACCGTGGTTTCGATTTCGGCGTCGTAGAAGTCGGCGATCTTGGCCATCATGCCGTCGACATTACCCGTCTGTTCACCGGCCCGCGCCATGTGCTTGACGGTCGGGGGGAAATAGGGAATTTCCGCAATGGTCTCGGAAAGCTGTCCGCCCTGGCTGATGTTGCGGCTGATTTCCTTGCAGGCCGACTCGATGTAGGTGTTCCCGCTGGCGTTGGCGACAATCTCGAGGGTGCGCAGGATCGGGACGCCCGAACGCAACAGAATGGCGTAGGTGCGGCAGAATCGGGAAAGGGCGATCTTCTGGATCAACGGGCCGACAATGGGCACCTTCAGCAGGACGACATCCTTGCTCCTTCGGCCTTTCGGGGTCCGCAGGATGCGCTTCATCACGAACCAGAAGGCGATCAGCCCGACGATGATATACAGAATATAGGATTTCAGGAAATTGGAAGTGGCGATGAGGAGCAAGGTCGGCTTCGGCAATTCCTTCCCGAAGCTGGCGAACATTTCCGCAAAGACGGGAATGACGAAGATGAGCAGGACCTGGACGAGGACCACGGCCAGCCCGATCACGGCGATCGGGTAGGTCATGGCGCTTTTGACCTGCTTGATCAACTTGACCGTATCCTCAAAGTAAATGGCCACCTTGCCGAGGATGCTGGCCAGTCCGCCGGAGGCTTCACCGGCTTCCACCATGGAAATAAAGAGATTTGGGAAGGCGTTCGGATACTTGGCCACCGCTTCCGAGAAGGCGGTACCGCCCGAGATATCCATCTTCACATTCCGGATAATGATCTGGAAGACGGGGTCCTCGGTTTGCTCCTGAAGGGCCTCCAGGGCGGAAACAAGGGGCAGGCCCGCTTCCAGCATCGATGACAGCTGCTGGGTGAAGACCGTCAGCGTTTCCAGCTTGATCTTCTTCCGATGGGCCTGCTTCTCGTATTGTTTAACCTTCGCCAGGCGCTGGCTTTCCCAGAAGGAGACACGCTTCTTCGAGGAGCCGGCTGCGCTTCGACCCGGCATTGCTGCTGCTGATGGTGTGGCCATGCTTCTGTCAGGAGAAGCTAGATACCACCGTTCTGCAAATCAATCCCATATTGCCGGTCCGAATTTTGCGGGATTTTTACAAAACCCGGAGCGGAGGAGGGGGGAGCCGTAAAAAAAAGGTAAACCCGCTCAGGAGCCTTCGCCGATCAAGGCTTCGTCGAAGGAGGAATTATCGTAGACGTTCTGGACATCATCGAGATCCTCGAGGGTATTGATGAGGCGGAGCAGCTTCTGGACGGTTTCCCTGTCAGCGAGCGGAGTCTCGGAACCCGGAATGTAGGCCAGCTCCGCGCTGTCCGGTTGGATGCCGGCCTCTTCAAGGGCCGAGGAAAGGCTGTCGAATTCGGTGATCGGGCAGCGGATTTCAAAGTGGTCGGTGTTGTTGATGACATCCTCGGCCCCGTTCTCGATGGCGATTTCCATCAGTTGGTCCTCGGTGGCCTTCTCGGCGGCGATGAGGAACTGTCCCTGACGGGTGAAGAAGTGCTGCAGGGCCCCGGGTTGGGCCAGGTTGCCGCCGTGTTTGGAAAAGGTGGAACGGACTTCGCTGGCGGCCCGGTTCTTGTTGTCCGTCGTGACTTCGACAATGATGCCGATTCCGCCGGGTCCGTATCCCTCGTAAAGGAGTTCATGGTATTCAACACCAGGCAGTTCCCCGGTGCCCTTCTTGATGGCGCGGTCGATATTATCGGCCGGCATGTTGGTCGCCTTGGCCTTGGCGATGAAGGTTCGCAGGCGCGGATTGAATTCCGGATCCCCGCCGCCGTTGCGGGCGGCAAGGGTCAAATCCTTGGAAATGGCACTGAAAATCTTTCCGCGCTTGGCATCGATGGCGGCCTTGTGCCGCTTGGTGGTGGCCCATTTGCTATGACCTGACATGATTACTTTCCGCCTTTCTTTTTGGATTTCTTTCGTTTGGAAATGAGGGGTCCGGTGGGAAGCTTCCCCTTTTTTCCTTGTTCCATTTCAGCAATTTCCTCCTCGATGGCAATATCCTCGGCATCCCGTTTGCGGTTGGTCATCCACTGCTGGAAGATGGAGAAGCAGTTGGTGGTGGTCCAGTAGAGGACGAGGCCGCTGGAGAAATAGTAGGTGAAGGGGAAGAAGATGAAGGGCATCCACTTGATCATCTTGGTCTGCGCGTTGTCGATGGAGGGCTGCGGCATCATTTTCATCTGGAAGTACATGGAGATGACCCAGATGAAGGGGAGGAGATTGATGGCCGTACCGACCAGGGGCAGGCCGTCCCCGGGAAGCGGAATGGTGGCATCCGGCATGGAGAGGTCCTTGATCCAGAGGAACTCGGCAAAACGCAGGTCCGAGGAATTGCGCAGCAGGTTGAAGAAGGCGATGAAGATGGGGAACTGGATCAGCACGGGCCAGCAACCGGAAAGCGGGTTGATCTTGTGCTTCTTCCAGAGCTTCATGGTCTCCTCCTGAAGCTTCTGCGGGTTGTCCTGGAATTTTTCCCGGATTTCCTGGAGGGGCTTCTGGAGTTCCTGCATCCGCTTGGAGGCGCGGGCCGCCTTGGCGGTCAGGGGCCAGAGCAGCAACCGGATGAAAAAGGTGGTGATGATGATGGCCACCCCCCAGTTGCCGGTGAAGCTCTCGATGCCGCCCATCAGGGTGAGGAGCATCTTGGCGACAAAGCTGATAATGCCCAGGAAAAGCCCCAGGAACCATCCCAGCTGCATGACATCCTCCTGGTTCATCCCCATTTGCGACAACCGGTCGAAGCTT
This sequence comes from Oceanipulchritudo sp., assembly GCA_049975345.1. GTDB lineage: Bacteria > Verrucomicrobiota > Verrucomicrobiia > Opitutales > Oceanipulchritudinaceae > Oceanipulchritudo. Next base: position 18,178 of record JBNGDP010000042.1, read on the forward strand.
TTGGGCCCGGCGTAGAAGTCACCGTCCAAATTGTGCTGGTCGCCGGGTTGCAGGGTGGGAATATCAAATTCCATCGAAGCGGTGATCCCGATGGGGACCTTGCCGGTTTTCGGATCCTGCGGGAAGCGGATGCCCTTGGCGATGATGGCTTCAGCCGGGCTTTCCGGGGTGTAGATTGTCGTGAAGAACTGGTTCTTGACGGCGCCCCACTGGATGATGTCGCGCTCCTCGACCCGTTCCCGCGGCTCCCGCTTGAAGATGAACCCGCCTCCCTTGAATTTGCTGATGGGGATATTGTCGTAGTCGCCGTTGGCGAAAAACGAGGCATTCAAGTTGAAGCCCATGTAATCGGCCTCGGTGGGGGCGGCCGTCCCGAGATCGAGGTAACTTGTGGCCACGCTCAGGGGATTACCGGCGTTGTTGATGAAGGAGGTGCGGTGCCGGATGGTGAAGGGTTCCGGGCCCTCGGCGTCCCCGCCGTTGCTCAATTCATAACTGCGCCGGATGACCAGGCCGCTGGGAAGGACGGCCTGGAAGGTGGCGCCTCGTTCCCCCCGCTCCACAAGTTCATAGAAACGGACCATGGGGGCGAGTTGGTCTCCCACGGATTGTTTCAGGTCGAGGGCCGGGTTCGTGGAAATACGGTTCAGGACGACCGGCCTGGGATTTTCAGTGGTGTGGGGATTGTCGGCATAGTACCCCTTGAGCTGGATTTCGGAAATGGCCGCGCCGTAACTGGTAAGGGTGATTTTCAGCTGTCCGTTTTCCAGCGTGATGCGGATTTCCTCCGGTTTATCCGCATCCGGGACGGGGACCTCGAGTTTTTCCGCGACCGCGGGAGGGGAGGTCAGATCCGGGACGATTTCCGCGGTTTCGGAAGCCGCCGGGGGCTCTCCCCAGGAAGATTCACCGAGGGCCCTTTCATTTTCACGGGCCTGCTGGAGCAGCTGCTCCTGGCGGGCTTTGCTCTCCTGCATGCCGTTGTACATCATGAGGAGGAAGCCCCCGATGAGGAACAGGATCCCGAGGGTGACGCTTTTCTTATCCATGCTTAAAAATCATGAGTTTTCGAGGGAAGCTTCCGGATCGCCCGGTTTTGCGCAAGAACATCTCCCCGGGACCGGATCGAATCCATGCCCGCCCCAGGGGTGGCAGCGGCCGAGTCGCCGGAGGGCCAGCCAGGACCCGTGAAAGGGCCCGTGGATGCGGATCGCTTCGAGGGCATATTCCGAGCAGGTGGGCTGGAAGCGGCAGCCGCTGCCGGGGGCCAGCACGTGCAGGACCGGGGAGACCAGGTAGCGGTAGAGGACAAGCAGCACGATCAGAAGCCCTTGCAGTGCGGAACGGATCAACCGGTGGATTGTCTTCAAGAGAGTCATGCCTGGTGGGCCGGAAGGCTTTTGATCGCTCCGGCCAGGCGCCGTTCAATATCAGCGGACCGGGCGCGGGAAATGGATGGGCGGGCCACCATCACCAGGTCGCAAGAGGGGGGCAGGAGATCCTGCTGGTGGCGAAAGGCTTCCCGCATGAGGCGTCGAGCCCGGTTGCGCCGGACGGCGTTGCCAACCCTGCGGGAGGCGATGAATCCCGCGCGGCGGAGCGGGGGTTCCCGGCCAGGAAGCTCCAGAAGGTTGAGATAAAAAAATCCGCACTCCCGACGGATTCCGGAAGCGCGAATTTCATGAAAGTCGGCCTCTTTGCGCAGGTGCTGTTGCCGCGTGTACCGCATGGCAGCGGCCCGCGGGCTCAGGCACTCAGTTTGCGACGGCCGCGGGCGCGACGGGCATTGATGTTCTTGCGGCCGGCCCGGGTGGCCATCCGGGCGCGGAACCCGAACTTGCGCGCTCTCTTGAGCTTGGAAGGTCTGTATGTTGGTTGCATGATCAGCTACTCCTTTGGCGAAAAAAGGATGAGAAGAAGCGCTTTTGGCATGTGTGTCAAGAGCGCTCGTACCATTTCTCCTCGACCTGTACGGGCACATAGCTCTCCAGATAGGGGAACAGTTCCGCGACTCCCGGAAGGGAAGCATAGAGCTGTTCCACCGCGCGCTTTGTGAATTGTTGGCTGTAAAAGCCCTCAAAAGTCGCGAACAGGGGATCGTAAAACCCCTCGTGGTTGATGAAGACGACGGGCTTCCGGTGGTACCGGAGGTACTTCAGGTTCAGCACCTCAATGATTTCCTCAAGGGTGCCGAGGCCGCCAGGAAGAGCCACAAAGGCCTCCGCCTTATCATCCATGAGGGCCTTGCGGTCGCGCAGGTCCCTGGAAACGGTGAGTTGATCGCAGTGTTCATAGGCACGGCCCATATCGTACAGCTTCTGCGGGACAACCCCGATAATGTGGCCTCCCTCCCCGCGGACGGAATCGGCCACCCGGCCCATCAGGCCGGTCCGGTTCCCCCCGAAGACAAGGGTGTGGCCCCGCCGCCCGATTTCTCTTCCCAGGGAGATGGCCAGGTCCACGTAATCCCGGGCAACCGCATCACTGGAGGACATGAACACGCAGATATTCACCCTGGCTCCCCGGAATCAGGATTCCTCGAACTTGCGCTCGAACAGTTTGGACATCTCCTCAAGGACCTTGTCGGCATCCTTTCCCGAGGCGCTGAAACGGAGCCTGGAGCCGTTGCCGGCGGCCAGCATCATCAGGCCCATGATCGATTTCCCATTCACCTGCTCGCTGTCCTTTTCCACCGTCACTTCAGCGGCATACTTGTTCGCCACCCGGACGATCATGGCGGCGGGCCGCGCATGAATGCCCATCTTGTTGTTCACGGTCAATTCAATTGATTTTTCCATTGCGAGGAGGGGTGGAGAGGTTGAAAAATGCGGGATGGGCGGGGAAAGGAAAAGAAAAAAATCGGAGACGCCGGCACGGGTGGATCAGGAGGATTCCTGCTTCATGGATTTACCGAGGAAAATCCTTACATCGGCCTCCTGGCCGCCGATCAGTTGCATCCCGCGCTTGAGGGCCTTGGCCGTGGCGAGGGTCGGATTGGAGGGGTTGTCCGGGAAGATATTCTCCCGGCCGATGATATCGATCAGGCCGCTGTTCCTGAAGATCCGCAGGGCATCCTTGCGCACTTCGGATATGAGGAGGGTGCGGTTCTGCTCCCTCATGTAGCGGATCAATTCCTCCAGTGCGAGGACGCTGGTGGCATCGAGGTGGTAGGCGTTGCGCATCTTCAGGAGGACGATTTTCAGGGCCGGTTTTTCGCAGACGCGCCGCATCTGGTCGCGGAAAAGCTCGGAAGCCCCGAAAAACAGGTCCCCCTCCACATGGACGATGGAGATCTCCGGAGTGGCGGATTTCTTCTCGCGCTCAAGGGGCGTCAATTCCCCGGACTCATCGTGGGTGAATTCCGTCAACTCGGGCTGGGCGGCCTTCCGGAGGAACAGCAGGACGGACACCACGGTGCCGAGGATGATGGCGAAATCAAGCCGGATCAGCAGGGCGGCGATGAAGGTGGAGGTGAAAACGATCCGGTCCGAACCGGTGGCGTTCCAGACAATCCGGAGAACATGCCGGTTGATCAGGGAAAAACCGATGGCGATAACGAGAACCCCGAGCACGCTCGCTGGAATGTAACCGGTGAAGGGCCCGACCAGGTAGGCCCCGATGGCACACAAGAGGCCCGCGATGATACTGCTCAACGGGGTTACGGCGCCACTTGCCCAGTTCAGCTGGGAGCGGGTCAGGGAACCGGAGGCCGGCACCCCCTGGTAAAAGGCGCAGGCGATGTTGGCCAGTCCCATCCCCAGCATTTCCTGGTTGGAATCAAGCCGCTGGCCCGCCCGGGAAGCCAGCGACTTGCCGATGGACATTCCCTCGAGGACCGAGAGGAAGGCGATGACCAGGGCCACGCTGGCCAGTTCACTGACCAGGTCGGCCCGCAAGGGAGGCAGGGAGATGGTCCAGGAGGTGGCGTCAATGGCGTTCAGGGTGACGATCGGCGTGGCCCAGCCCCTGGAGGTGATCAGGCCGTTGAGGACGGTGGCCACGGAGGAGAGGACGACAAGGGTAAGGGCCACGTTGGGCAGCTTGTGGAATTTCCTGGCCAAGGCGAAATAGGTGCCCGCGGTCATCACGGAGATCAGCAGCGTTGGCCAGTGGGTGGAGGGCAGGTTCCTCAGGGTCAGCCAGATCACGGTCAGGAAGGTCGATCCATCGGGAAGCGTGAAATCAAACCCGAGGACCTTTTTCATCTGGTTGACGATGATGTAGATGGCGGCCGCCGTGATATAGCCCGTTACGACGGAGCGGGAGATATACTGGATCAGGTTGGCAATCTTGAGGAAAGCGCCAAGAACAAGAAAGATGCCGGAGAGCAGCACAACGAGGGAGATCAGCACCACTTTGTCGCTCATTTCATGGATGCCGAGTCCCAGAAAGGAGGCGAAGACGAGAACGGCCGTCGCATTGGTGGGCCCAAGGATGATAAAGCGGGATCCCGAGAACAGAGGTCCGACCATGGCCGCGATGGCGGATCCGTAAATTCCGTACTGGATGGGGAGCCCCGCAATGGCGGCGTAGGCCATGCCTTGCGGGAAGGCGAGGAGGGCCACGTTCAGGCCCGCCCGGAGGTCCCCCCTGGCGCGCCCCGGGGAATATTCCCGCAGAGCCTTCCTCATCGGAAAATAATCGAGATGGTTCCGACGGCCGACTTCCCTGAAAAAATGTCTTATGGATGCTCCCAAACCCAAGGCTGCTTCGCTAACGTTCAGGTTGGCAAATAAGGAACGGCTGCTTCTTTAGGCAAATTTATTCTCGTCATTCACCACGAGGTCTGCCGTTTAGAGCCTTTGGTTATGCTCGCGGCCCTTGTCTACATCCTTGCCGTTCTTGTGGCGAACCTCACAGCGACCCTTTTCCTTCCCTTTGAAATCGCTCCGGGAACCGGCATCCTCGTCTCCGTGGGGACCCTTGTCTTCGGGATCACCTTCACCCAGCGTGACCTGATGCACCGGCAGGGGCGTCCCTTTGTCTACAAGGTCATCTTCCTTTCCGCGATTCTCAACCTCCTGATGCTGGCCAGCCTGCGGTATATCTGGGGGGCGCACCTGCTGGGTCTCCTGGCCGGCCTTGGCTGGGACTGGTTGCGCGAGGCCACGGCCATGCTCATGGAAAACGGCTGGCGGGTCTTCCTCGCCTCCTTTCTCGCCATCATCATTGCGGAAAGCGCGGACACGGAAATCTTCCACCATTACCGGCAGCGATCCTGGGTGGGCCGGGTGACCCGCTCCAACCTCGTGAGCATTCCCACCGATTCGATTCTGTTCAACCTCGTGGCCTTTGCGGGAAGCGCCTTCTTTCCGCCCCTCGTGCTGGTCAAGGTCGTCCTCGGCGAGATCGTGGCCAAGTTCCTTGTCGGGATCCTGTACGCCCTCGCGTTCCGCAAGCGGCGGGACCGGGGCGCGGCCTAACCCTTGGACTCCTGCGCCGGACGGCGGGAGGCGCGCCAACTGTCCCGGTGCTTGCGGATCCAGTCCAGAAGGGCGCGCTCGAATCCGATATCCTTGCCGGCCTTTTCCGATTCCAGCCACTTGTGCTTCAGGATTTCCTCCCGCTCCGCAAGGAATTCCTTGTAAAGGCTCGACCGCTCAAGGACCGTTTTATCCTTGATCGTGGAATCGCGACTCTTCTTCGGGGAACTCATCATGGGTCTGACTTCGGACCATTGGTGGACATGCAAGGGAATTTTCCCGTCATGATGATAGGCATTCGCATGGCCGCAATCACTATTTTCCCGAGCTTGTCCTTCTTCTTACAGGACATTCAGAATTTTCGCCGCCATTTCCCGGAAGATGATGGCCGGCTTGCTTTCGGGGTAGGCAATGCTGATCGGGATGCCGCGGTCGCTGCCTTCCCGGATTTCGCTGTCGAGGGGGATTTCCCCGAGGAGCTCGGTCCCGAGGGCCTCGGCGGTCCAGCGGCCCCCGCCCTCCCCGAAGATATGGACCTTGCGGCCTTCCCCGGCATCGAGGTAACTCATGTTTTCGCAGACGCCGATGATCGGAACATTGACCTTGTCAAACATCCCGGCTCCCCGGCGGGCGACATTGACCGCGGCGGCTTGCGGGGTGGTGACAATGATGGCGCCATCCACGGGAAGATGCTGAACAAGGGATAACTGGGCATCCCCTGTCCCGGGGGGCAGGTCCACAACGAGGAGGTCCAGTTCCCCCCAGTTCACGTGCTGGGCGAACTGGGAAATCGCATTGTTGATCATGGGCCCGCGCCAGATCACGGGGGAGTTCTCGTCAATCAGGAGCGCCATGGACATCACCCGGACGCCGTAGTTCTGCGGAGGGACGATTTTTTCGTTTTCGATTTCCGGGCGCGATGCGATCCCCATCATCAGGGGAACGGACGGCCCGTAAATGTCACAATCCAGCAATCCCACGCCCTTGAACCCCGGCCGCTCCTGAAGCGCCCGCTGCAGCGCGCAGGCCAGGTTGACGGCCACCGTCGATTTCCCTACGCCCCCTTTCCCGCTGGCCACCGCGATGATCTTCCTGACGCCCGGCATGGGGGACGGGCCCGCTCCCTGACCGGATCCCGCGGCCCCCTTTTTCGGTTGCTGGACAGCCACTTCGACCGTCACCCGTTCCACCCCGTCCAACTCCCCGATGACCTCCTCGGCCGATTTTTTTATTTGGAGCGGGACATGCGGGTCGGCGGTTGTCACGCGGACGCGCACGGAGACGGAGGCGTCGTGCACCGAGATGTTTTCGATCAGGCCGAATGAGACAATGTCCCGGCTGAACCCCGGGTATTTAACGGCTTTCAGGGCGCTGCGTACTGTTTCCTTATCGATCATGATGGACGTGGCTTTGGAAAACTTCTTGAAGTATCAAAGAAAGCATATTCCGTCGACTTCGCAATGGCTACGGGTAAAGATGTCCTCGCCGCCGGCCTGCCTTCAATTCAAAAAAGCACATTCCATGAACAAGATTCCGGTCATACAACGAGCCTGTTTCCTCCTTTTCGCCCTGGGCCAGCCGCTGGGCCACGGGCAGGATGCCATCCCGCTTCCCGACGTGGTGGGGACCCCCTCGGTGCGGACGCGCAGCGTCGAGGTATCCGGCCAGCCGGCCCAACTGGTGGGCCTGGCCTCCCGCATGGTCGATCTGCACGGCGGCCTGAAGCGCGTCAGTGACGGGGGGGATTTCACGCTGCGTTTCACCGCGGAGGGCCCGAATTCGGTCAACCTGACCATCGGATCCCGTGGCAAGGTCCTCTGGCAGGGGGATTTCAGCGGGGACAGCCAGCTCGAGGCGCTGTATGCCGCCGGGGATGCCGCGGTCATGAAGACCCTCGGCATTCCGGGCTTCTTTCAAAGCAAAGTGGCCTTCGTCTCCGACCGGACAGGGCATCCGGAAATCTATACCGCCGACATGCTGTTCCAGAAAGTCCGGCAGCTGACCCGTGATGCCGCCCAGTGCCTTTCCCCGAACCTCTCCCCGGACGGGCGCAAGCTGCTATACACCAGCTACCATCGCACCGGCTTCCCCGATATCTACCAGATCGACCTGGCCACCGGACAGCGACGTATTTTTGCGGGGTTCAAGGGGACCAACACGGGGGCCACCCACTCCCCCGACGGACGCATGGTCGCGATGATCCTCAGCAGTTCCGGCAATTCCGAGGTGTACCTGAGCAACGCCGAGGGAGGGCAGTTGAGGCGGCTGACCCGGTCCACCAGCCTCGAGGCGGATCCGTCCTGGTCTCCCGACGGACGTCGGCTGGTTTTCACCTCGGACCAGATGGGAGGGCCGCAGATCTACACCATGGACGTCCAGGGGCGCTCCACCAGCCGGGTGCGGACCGACATCAGTCGCAACTGTTCCGAGCCCGCCTGGAACCCGCGTGACGCCGGCCAGATCGCCTTTACCGCGGCCATGGGCGGCGAATTCGAGGTTGCCCTCTATTCCTTCAAGGAAAACCGCAGCCGCGTGTTGAGCACCGGCGCCGGGGATGCGGTGCATCCGGCCTGGCTGAACGACGGCCGCCACCTGATCTACACGGAACGGACCTCCCGTTACAACCGGCTGGTCCTGATCGACTCGGTCACGGGGGAAAAGAGCCGCTTCAGTCCGGTGGAATTGAACAACGCCCGCGAAGTTTCCCCGGTTTACACGGGCGGATAATCCTCAGTGGCAGATCGATGCGGCGACCTCGTCGCCGGTCGGCTTGCCGAACAGGGCTTCCACCAGGCAAAGGGCGAAGGCGACCGCGGTTCCGGCGCCCTGGGAAGTGATGATGTTCCCGTCGCGCACGACCCCCCGGTCCGGGATCCTGTCGGGCAGCTGGTCCCGGGTCGTCGGATGCGAGGTATGGGCCCTTCCGCGGAGGACGCCGGCTTCCTTCAACACCACGTGCC
>JBNGDP010000043.1:0-25957 GCA_049975345.1 Oceanipulchritudo sp.
TAACCTCCTGATCCGTAGTCAGGTGCTCTATCCAATTGAGCTAGCCGCGCACGGTAGGAAAGGGAAATGACACGCAGAAACTGGACGGGGGCAAGAATTTTCCGCAGATTTTTTCAAGGGGGCGGGATACCTGAAATCGGGTAGCGGGGGAGCTGGCGGGGCTGTGGCCCGTGTGCAACATGGGTGGGGATGAGCGAAGACGGGCGCCAGGAGACCGGGGAATGGGGGGAATTGGAGGCGGAGAAGCACCTGCGGGCGGCGGGGATGCGGGTGCTGGCGCGTCGCTGGCGGTCGGGGCGGGGTCACGGTGAGCTGGACCTGGTGATGCGGCAGGGGGAGGTTCTGGTCTTCGTGGAGGTTCGGGTACGGACCGGGGAGACGAACCCGCTGGGGGCCTACCAGAGCATCGGACGGGGGAAGTGGCGCAGCCTGCGGCGTACGGCGCTGGCCTACCTCTGGCAGTCGCCCTGGCGACCGGAGGCGGTGCGTTTCGACGTGGTGGGGGTGCGGCGGACGGTCGGCGGGCGGCTGATCGATGTGACGCACTGGGAGAACGTGGGGGTCTTCGGGCGGAACTTCCGGTTTTGATCTCGCACGGGGACACGGAGAGACGGAGGCACGGGGGAGATTATGAATGAGAATGAAATTGGAGATGTTGTAGTAGATTGTGCGGTAAAACTGCACATGGCGACTGGTCCGGGATTGTTTGAGAGTGTTTACGAGGTTTTCCTGGAACAACAATTTGAGGCTAATGGGCTATTTGTAGAGAGACAGGTCGTCATTCCAATCCAACTTGGGGGCATAACATTCAAGGAAGGATTCCGGGCGGACCTTGTAATAGAAAAGAAAGTAATCATTGAATTGAAGTCAGTTGAGCAGACCTGTCCCGCCCATAAAAAGCAGCTGATCACCTATCTAAAGCTATCGGGCCTTAAGTTGGGATATCTTCTGAATTTCGGCGCCCCCAGAATGGTTGATGGAATTACCCGGATCATCAATGGCACAATAAACTAACCCCGTGTCTCCGTCTCTCAGTGCCTCCGTGCGAGGGAATTCATCCTTGCGTGCGTTGGCGAAACACGGCGAAATTGGGGCAGATCATGCAGGAGAGCGAGGAACGACATCCATTTCTGGAGGGGCTGAGCCGGCACCGCGGGGCGCCGCCGACGATCCTGGTGATCTTCGGGGCCTCCGGCGACCTGACCGCGCGAAAGCTGGTCCCGGCGCTCTTCAACCTGTCGCTGGACAGCCTTCTGCCGGCGGATTTCCATCTCATCGGGTTTGGTCGCAAGGACATCGGGGACGAGGCGTTCCGCGAGCTGGCGCGGGAATCGATCACGGAGTTTTCGCGTCGCCCGATGGACGAAAAGCCGTGGCGGGACGTCGCGAAGAACATCCATTACCACGCGGGCGGCTATGACGAGGCGGGGGCCTACGCCGGCCTGACCAAAAAGGTGAAGGCGATCGAAAAGGCGGACGGGCGCCCGATGCAGCTGGTTTTCTACATCTCGACCCCGCCGACGGTGTTTGAGCCGATCATCGAGAATCTCGGCGGGAGCGGCCTGGCGGCGCACACGGTGGACGGGCGCCCCGGGGCCAAGGTGATCATCGAGAAGCCTTTCGGGCGGGACCTGGAGTCCGCCCGCAAACTGAACGCGGTGATCGGGCGCAACTTCCAGGAATCGCAGGTGTACCGGATCGACCATTACCTCGGCAAGGAAACCGTGCAGAACCTCCTCGTGGCGCGGTTTGCCAACGCCATCTTCGAGCCCATCTGGAACCGCGAGTACGTGGACTGCGTGCAGATCACGGTGGCGGAATCGGTGGGCGTGGGGAGCCGGGGCGGATATTATGACGAAAGCGGGGCGCTGCGGGACATGATCCAGAACCACACCATGCAGCTGCTGTCGCTGATCGCGATGGAGCCGCCGGTCTCCCTGGATCCGGAATCGATCCGCGACGAAAAGGTCAAGGTCCTGAAAGGCATCCAGCCGCTGGTGCTGGATCCCCTGGAGAACGGGGACGTCATCCGGGCCCGCTACGGGGAGGGGCTGATGAACGGCAAGCCCGTGCCGGGCTACCTGCAGGAGGAGGGGATCCCCGATGATTCCTCGACGGAGACCTACGCCGCGCTGCGACTGGCCATCAACAACTGGCGATGGAAGGGCGTGCCCTTCTACATGCGGTCCGGGAAGCGCCTGGCCCGGCGCGTATCGGAAATCGCGATACAATTCAAGCGCCCCCCGGGCATCCTGTTTTCCGGCAACCGCAAGTACGACGTGGCGCACAACACCCTCGTCATCCAGGTGCAGCCGGACGAGGGGATGACCCTGCTCACCAATTCCAAGGTGCCGGGGCTGGAGACCCGCACCCAGCCGGTGAAGATGCACTTTCGCTACGCGGCCACCTTCGGCTCGAACACGCCGGAGGCCTACGAGCGCCTGATCCTCGACGCCATCGTGGGGGACAGCACGCTCTTCATCCGCGGTGACGAGACGGAGGCCTCCTGGAGGCTGATCACCCCGCTGCTGGAATCGTGGACGGCCCTCGGGACGCGCGGGCTGGCCGGCTACGCGGCGGGCTCGTGGGGACCGCTCGAATCCGAGCGGCTGCTCTGGAACAACGGCCATCAATGGAGGCGACCGGGAATCTGAGGCAGCCATGGGGCGGTTGATCGACACCTTACCGGGCGTGGCCATGTCCGTGGCGGCAGTGACCGACATGCTCCGGCACATGTGGGACGCGGAGGCCGCCGATCCCGGCTCCCATGGATTCCGCGCCTCGCAGTTGAACCTCATCCTTCATTTCGGGCTCTCGACCACGCCCGCGGAGGCCCGGGAGAAATTCGACACGGCCATCCGCTTCGCCCAGAAGCATCCCTGCCGCATCATCGTCCTGTGTCCGGCGAAGGAGCGCCTTCCGGCGGCGGAATTCGAGGGGAAGCTCTTCAGCCAGTGCTACATCGGCAGGCATCTGCGTGAAATGTGTTGCTGCGAGGCCCTCATCCTCGGCTATTCCCCCGAGCAATCCGATTTCCTTGAAAACCAGGTCTCGATCTGGCTGGAATCGGACCTCCCCATCTACCACTGGTTCCACCGCGTGCCCGCGGACCGGATCGCCGGCCATTACCTCGGCTTTATCAAGCGCTGCCGGAAAGTCCTCTTCGACGGGGAAGTCGAGGGGGAGGCCTATGACCGGATCGACTGGCCGGAACGCTCCCGCGTCAGCGATCTGGCCCGCGCCCGCTCGTTGCCCCTCCGCCAGCACCTCGGCCAGTTCATCAGCGGATTTCCCCCGGAGGACCTGGTCGACGGCCTGCAGTCCCTGCATTTCGAGCACACCCGGGGGATGCGGCGCAAGGCCCTCATCCTCATGCAGTGGCACCGGAGGGCGCTTGCCGGATGCTTCCCGAAGGAGGCGGACCTGGATTCCGTGGTCTTTTCCCTCGAACAGATCGTGCAGGAAAATCCGGAATGCTGCCTCCGGATCGCATGGCGTTACAAGTCGCCGAGAAAGTATTTAATGATTAACTACAACCGGTCGAGAAAATCCGGACTGATCCGCGCGTCCATGCCGGGGGGCACCTTCGAGCATCCGCTGCACATCGAGCCGTTGAAGCCGGAGGTCAGCCTCTCGGAAGCCATGTTTTTCGGGTAATTTGCCATGGAGGAAAGAAAAAGCATCCACGGAACCCTGCGCATCGGGAGGATTGAGGAGCTCTTCGAGCGGATGGTGGACATCCTGGAGACGGGGGCCGCCAGTTTCGGCAATCCCTACCTGATCGGGCTGACCGGTGGATCCACCCCGCGGGCCTTTTACCAGTGGGCCGCCCGGGAACAGCCGCTCAGCCGGACGGTCCTTGACCAGGCGGTGTGGAGCGTCAGCGACGAGCGCATGGTGCCACTCGCGGATCCGGAAAGCAACTTCGGCACCGCCGACCGGGAATTCCTTACGCCACTCGGCGTTGCCGCGGACCGGAAATTCCCCTGGCCGGTGCAGGTCGACCCGCATTCCGCGGCGCTGGTCCACGAGCGCAAGCTGCAGGAGCGTTTCGGGATGGGCCGTTCCTTCGATATCTGCTTTCTCGGAATGGGGGAGGACGGGCACACCGCTTCCATCTTTCCGGGAAGCCCGCTGCTCATTATCGAGTCGGGAAACTTTTTCGCTCCCGTGGAGGTGCCCGGCAAGGGCTGGCGGTTGAGCATCACCCCGGACGGCCTGCGCGCCTGCGGCAGAATTGTCGTCATGGTCACCGGGGAGAAAAAGGCGCAACGGCTGAAGGAGGTGCTGGAAGGTCCCGGGGATGCGTATCCGGTGCAGATCCTCCGCGGCTGCGCGAACAAGGTCGAGTGGCTGGTCGACGAGACCGCCGGTTCGGGATTGATTTAACTGCGAATCCCGCTACTTCACCTCGAAGAAGATCCGCTTGCCGGCCTGGATGACGATGGGGGAGGGGGGCTTTGGGATCACCTTGAAGGGGTCGCTTTCCTTCTCATCATTGATCTTGACGGAGCCCTGCTCAATGAGCCGCCGGGCCTCCTTCTTGCTCTGGACCAGACCGCAGTTCCCGAGCAGGTTGAGCAGGGTCTGCGTCTCCTCGCTGGCGAGGTCGGACCATGCGAAGGCCGGCATGTCGTCCGGACGCTGGTTGCGGGAGAAGACCTTTTCAAACTGCCCGCGCTCGTGCTCGCCCTTGCCCTCGCCGTGGATCCTCGAGGTGAGGGTGGCGGCGAGCCGCTTCTTGAGCTCCATCGGGTGATCCCGCTTGAGGGCCCCGATCTCGTCGGGCGTCTTGAGGAGGAGAAGCCGGTAGTAGTCCCACATCACCTCGTCGCTGATGGACATGATCTTGCCGAACATTTCCTTCGGCGGGTCGTTGAAGGCGATGTAGTTGTCCTGGGACTTGGACATCTTCTTCACCCCGTCGGTGCCGACCAGTAATGGCAATGTCAATACAGCCTGCTCGGACTTCCCGGCTTCCTTCTGGAGCTGCCGGCCGACGAGGCAGTTGAACGTCTGGTCGGTCCCGCCCAGTTCGATATCCGCCTCGATCATGAGGGAGTCGTATCCCTGCACGAGAGGGTAGAGGAACTCGACAATGGAAATGGGGGTGTTGGCCGCGTAGCGCCTGGAGAAGTCGTCCCGCTCCAGCATGCGGGCGACGGTCATCTTGCGGGCCAGGGCGAGACAGTCCTTGAAGGACAGGTCGTTGAACCACTCGGAATTGAAGCGGACGGTGGTCTTGTCCGGATCCAGCACATGGTAGGCCTGGTTCACATAGGTTTCCGCGTTCTCCCTGATCTCCTCCTCGGTCAGGACGGGGCGGGTCGAGGAGCGCCCGGAAGGGTCGCCGATGAGGGTGGTGAAGTCCCCGATAATGAGGATCGCCTCGTGGCCAAGGTCCTGGAACTGGCGGAGCTTGTTGAAGACGACCATGTGGCCGAAGGTGAGATCCGGCCGCGTCGGATCGACCCCCAGCTTGACCTTCAGGCGCTTGCCGGCCTTCAGTTTTTCGAGAAGCTGCTCCTCGCCGTAGAGGCCCTCCGCGTTCTGTCTGATCCGTTCAATGGCATTCATGAGTGGCCGGCAGCTTTCGACCGGCTCACGACAAAGTCAATAATTGCCTCGTCGTCCTCAAAGTGGTCGATGACAAAGGCGAGGAACTCTGCGGGATGAATGTCGTGCGTCTTGAAGAACTTCCGGTCGCCCCCGCAGCAGAACATGAGGTCGTCCGACATTTCCCCGCGCAGCTTGGCCCGCGCCTTGGGAATGATCCGGGGCAGCCATTCGATACCCCGCACCTGGTCGCTTTTCGGGGGGAGGTCGCCCGTGTCGACCACCTTGTCCCCGCTCCGGCCGTGCATGACATTGAGATAAAAGTGCCGGCGCTGGGCGGCGATCAGGAGGAAGGTCTCGCAGTCCGGCTCGCCGCCAGTGACCCGGTCCTCGGCGAAGTCGTAGACCTCCTGTGCGGTATGGCCGATCGAGGAGAGGAAGGCCCGCTCGTCGCTGTCGAAATACGTGCCGGCCTCGCGGTTGCCGGCCTCGTAGAGGTCAACGGCCTTGGCCCAGATTTTTTTCAGCGTTTCCTGGTAATCGTAATGCTTCATGTCTTGATAAACTCTCCACCAATGGAATGTCCGCCGGGGCCCATGTCAACCGGTTGGCCCGGTTCACCGGAACCCAGCGAATCTCGATGTGGTCCAGCGGGGTAGGGGCCTCTTCCTGGTCCGGTTGACAAACAAAGGGGATCAGCAGGATATCGTGACCACCCCCGTTGTAGGCCACGGGGTCCAGGGCCCGGAGGATCCGGATCCTGAGTCGGAGTTCCTCCTCCAGTTCGCGGTGCAGGGCGGTTTCGGGATTCTCCCCGTCTTGCCGCTTCCCGCCGGGAAACTCCCACATCAGCGGAAAGGACCGGCCCGGATCCCGGCGACAGGCCAGGACCCGGCCCCCATGGAAAATAAGGCCACAGACGACCTCTATCGGCGATGAATCATGCATACCCGGGAGTGACGGTATTTCAAAGGATTCCCGTGCCAACCCAAAAACAGGGAATGCTTCTTGAAGAAGGGCGTTTGCTGGCTTTATTGTCCACCCATGCAGTGGATTCTTGTCGTTCTCGCCGCGGCCATGCTCCTGTATTTCCTCCTGCCGAGATTCGCGATGGTTTCCCTTGAAGAGGCCAGCCGGAAGATCCGCAACGGGGCCCACCTGGTGGATGTCCGGACCGAACCGGAATTTCTCCAGAAATCCGTTCCCGGATCGGTCAACCTCCCCCTGCACGATCTGAAGGATGCGATCAGGGAATCCGGAATCCAGCCTTCCGATCCGGTGCTGGTTTTCTGTTACAGCGGCATACGTTCCATTTCCGCCAAGCGCATCCTCACCAGCATGGGCTATCTCGACGTGGCCAATCTCGGCAGCCTCGACCGTGCCGGGAAGGCAATTAAATTGAGCGAAATGCCTGAAACGGGTAGCGCTTCCAACAAGGAACCCCGCAGCTGATGGGCGACCGGCTTACCGGCAGGCCCTTTGCCACGCGCAGCGAAGTGCTGGGGCGCAACGGGATGGTGGCCTCCAGCCACCCGCTCGCCACCCAGGCCGGGCTGGACATCCTGAAGTCCGGCGGCAGCGCCGTGGATGCGGCCATTGCCGTCAATGCCTGCCTCGGGCTCATGGAGCCGACCGGGTGCGGTATCGGCGGGGACCTCTTTGCCATTGTCTGGGATGCCCCCGGCGGCTCGCTCCACGGTCTCAATGCCAGCGGCCGCACGGCAAGGACAGCCAGCCTGGAGCAATTGCAATCCATCCTTTCCAACGATGGCCTCGACCACATTTCCGCGTTTGGCCCCCTTGGGGTTTCCATACCCGGTTGCGTCGACGGATGGTTCGCGCTTCATGAGCGCTTCGGCAGCCTTTGCATGGAGGAGATTCTCAGGCCCGCCATTGTCTATGCCCTCAGGGGATTTCCCGTCAGCGAGGTGATCGCCCACTACTGGGAGCGCGGCATTCCCGAACGGGAGCGCTTTCCCGGGTTTCTCGAGACCTTCACGATCAATGGACGGGTTCCGCGAAAGGGGGAGATCTGGCGAAACCCCGCGCTCGCGGCGACGTACCAGCGGATCGCCCTTGAGGGACCGGAGGTCTTTTACAAGGGCGAATTGGCGGAGCGGATGGCCTCCTTCCTTGAGCAAAGCGGTTCCTTCCTCCGCTTGGAGGATTTCCGCCTTCACCAGTCGGAGTGGGTGGAGCCGATTTCATCAAACTACCGGGGCTACGATATCTGGGAACTTCCCCCGAACGGGCAGGGCCTCGCCGCCTTGCAGATCCTCAATATCCTCGAGGGCCTCGATATCAGGGAGATGAGCTTTGGCAGCGCCGATCACCTGCATTTTCTCATTGAAGCCAAAAAACTGGCCTTTGCCGACCGGGCTCGACTTTATGCCGATCCGGACTTTTTCCATACGCCGGTCAACGAGCTTCTCTCCAAGGCATATGCTTCCCGGTTGCGGGAAAAAATCCTTCCCGACAAGGCCCTCCATGCCGTTGCGCCGGATCCCGCCATGCTCCGCAATGGGGATACGGTCTATCTCTGCACCGCGGACGGGGAGGGGAACATGGTTTCCCTCATCCAGAGCAATTACCGGGGAATGGGTTCCGGAATGTGCCCCCCGGGTCTCGGTTTCGGTTTCCAGGACCGGGGCTCCAGTTTCGCCCTCCATCCGGATCATGCCAATGTCTATGCCCCCGGTAAACGCCCGTTCCACACCATCATTCCCGCCTTTATTACCCGGAAGGGAAAGCCCCTCTGCGCCTTCGGCGTCATGGGTGGGGATACCCAGCCACAAGCTCATGCCCAGATTGTCCTCAATCTGATCGACTTTGACATGAACCTCCAGGAGGCCGGAGACGCCCCGCGCGTCGTCCATTCCGGCGACTCAACCCCGACCGGCCATGTCATGACCGATGGGGGAACCGTCGCCCTGGAAAACGGCTTTCCCAAGGAATCCTTGACGGAACTCAAGCGCAGGGGACACCGCATCGTTCCGGGTCAGGGACAGTTCGGCGGCTACCAGGCCATCTGGCGCGATCCGGAGTCCGGGGTGTTCGTGGGAGCGAGCGAGTCCCGCAAGGATGGACAGGCGGCAGGGTATTGAATGCTGGAAGGTTGCCGGCGCTTCAAAAGCGCCGCTCCTTGAAAAGGCAGCTGCGCCCTGA
Source organism: Oceanipulchritudo sp. (assembly GCA_049975345.1). Classification (GTDB taxonomy): domain Bacteria; phylum Verrucomicrobiota; class Verrucomicrobiia; order Opitutales; family Oceanipulchritudinaceae; genus Oceanipulchritudo. The sequence goes on from JBNGDP010000043.1 coordinate 8,722, forward strand.
GATCCCCCCAAGGAGCCGGCGGTTTTAAACCGCCGTGTGCCCCCAAGGAGCGGCGGTTTTAAACCGCCGTGCGCCCCAAAGGGTGGCGCATGCGCGGTCCTCCGCAAGCGCGCTCGCCTGAATTAGACATAATACATATTGTACAACTACCTTCGATATTTTCTCCCGTAAAAAGGGCCATTATTTCGCAAATTCCGCCAAATTGCAGCCAAAAAACAGGAAGAAGCCCGAGGGAGCGGCGAAAAGGCATTGGAGGAAAGCAAAAAGCCCCCGGAGGAAGAACCTGCGGAGGCTTTTGGAAAAAAGTGGCAGAAAGGAGCGGCCCTAGCGTCGCCGGCGGAACTTGTTCTGGAATTTCTCGACGCGTCCGGCGGAGTCGACAAACCGTTTTTCACCGGTGTAGACCGGATGGGAATCCATGGTGATGTCGCGAACGATGACATCGTATTCCACCCCGTCGATCGTTTCCTTGCGGTCGGACTTCACGGTGGACTGGGTGAGGAAATTCTTACCGGTGGAGACATCCCGGTAGCAGACCGGATGCGTTTTCGGATGGATCTTGGGCTTCATGGATGCTGCTTTCCTTTCCTGGCGGTCCTGGTCAACCCTGGCGAGCCTTGAATCGCGGGTTGGTCTTGCAAATCACGTACACGCGGCCGCGGCGGCGAACCACCTGGCAATCCGGGTGACGGGTCTTCAACGACTTGAGGGAGGATACGACTTTCATTTTCGGAAATGATTAAAAGAGAGGAAGAAAGGTTTTGGGACGGGGGCTGTCAAACGATTTGTGGCAAAAAAACGGGGAGGGGATCCCCTACTCTTTTTCGAGGCCCCGGGTCAGGGTGCGCATCTTGTCCCGCAGGGCGGCGAGGATGGCCTCCTTGTCTCCCGGATTGCGGGCGATGCAATTGACGAGGGCGCTGCCGACGACCACACCATCGGCGACGGCCGCGACGGCCTTCACATGCTCCGGCTGGGAGATGCCAAACCCGACAACGAGCGGCCGGCCGGCATGGGACCGGATCAGCGAGACCTTTTCCCGCAGGTTGTCCGCGAGCTGGTCGCGCTCCCCGGTAACCCCCTCCTGGCTGACATAGTACAGGAAGCCGGTGGCATGCCGGCAAATGCGTTTGATTCGGCTTTCCGGGGAGGTGGGAGCGATGATGTAGACCGTCCCGATTCCGTTTTCCCTGCAAGCCGCATCCATTTCGGCGGCTTCCTCGGGTGGCAGGTCAAGGGTCAGGATCCCGTCCACTCCGGCATCGGCGGCCCGTCTGGCATAGGTTTCGACACCCTGGGAGAATACCAGATTGTAATAGGTATAGAGGACGATCGGAACCTCGGAAAACGCGCGGATGCGCCGGATCAACTGGAAGACCTTTTCCTGGGTCATGCCGGCGGCGAGGGCGCGTTCGGCCGCCAGTTGGTTGGTCAGCCCGTCGGCCAGCGGATCGGAAAACGGTACTCCGAGTTCCAGAATGTCGGTCCCCTCCCCGATCAGCGTCCGGCAGATCTCCAGCGAGGTTTCCGGATCAGGATCCCCCGCACAGACATAGGCCACAAAGGCGGCGCGGTTGTTCGCGGCGGCGGTTTCAAATGTTTTCTGAATTCTGTGCATGTGGAATTTCCTGAATCAGGAACGCGGGACAATCTGGACCGGCAAGCCGTCCGAGGGTGAAAGGTACTGGCGGGCCAGCTCGTTCAGTTGCCCGACGGTGACCGTGTCCCAGAAATCGGCAAAGGTCCGGGCCCAGTCCAAGCGCTCCGGTTCGTCCTGTGAACGCAGAAGCACACTGTTGAGCCAGTACTGGTTGGTTCGTCGATACTCCTCGATCTGTGACTTGATCGGCTCGATGGCGCGAACCCGCTCATCCTCGTCCACGCCGGATTCAGCGAGCTCGGCCCCGATGCGCAGGAGGATTTTCTGGATTTCGCCGGTCTTGTCGGGATCCACGCCGACCAGGGCGCGGAAATACCCATACCCATCGTAGGTGTCGCTGCTGTTGTTAAAGGCGTAAGGACTGTAAGCCTCGCCGGTGGCTTCCCGGATCTGCACCCGCATGCGGTCGCTGTAAACGCTGGCAAGGACGCTCAGGCGCCGGGTGCGGAAAATGTCGGACTGATCGGTCGTGGGCCAGTTGACGGTCGCCATGGCCCGCGGGATTTCGGATTCATACGCAAAGACGGTTTCCCCGGAATCCCTTGGAAATGCCACCCGGCGGGCCTCCGCGAGTTCGGGGCGCTCCGGGGTTCGGTCCGGAAAAGCGCCAAAGGTCCGCGCAACGGCGGCGACCACCGGATCCATGTCCTTGAAATCCCCGACAATCGACAGTTCAAGATATCCATTTTGCAGGGGCTCCCGCAGCCATTCCCCGACTTCCTCCGTGGTCCGGGCCTCCAGTTCCTCCCGGGCCGGGAACCCGAAGCGCGGATCCCCGGAAGCAAGAAAGCGGGCGACCTCGTTCTGCATGACCCCGTTGGGATCGTGGGCCAGTTGTGAGTACAATCCATCCAACTGGCGCATGAGCAGCCGGCGCCCCTCCGGGCGGTATCCGGGATCCCGCATGTAGGCGGCCATGAGCTGCAGTTGCAGCAGCAGATCCTCCTGGTTGGTGATCCCTCCGAGGGTGAACTGGTTGTCATCGACGGAAAATTCCACCCCGACGGTCTTCCCGGCGGTCAGGGCCTTGATCTCGTCCTCGCTGTGTTCGCCGAGGCCGCCGGAGATGAAGATCCCGCCGGCCATCAGGGAGAGGCCGGGCTTGTCCGCCGGAAGCTCCAGCTTGCCCGAACCGAAGCTCGCCTTCACGTGGATCTTGTTCGCCTCGTAATCGGTCTGCTTCAGGTTCAGGCGCAGGCCGTTTCCAAAGACCAGCTGCCGGATCCCGAGATCCTTTACGTAGTTATCATTCACTACATTTCCGGGGTTCCCGAAACCGGTGTAGGCCCACGGTTTCCGCTCCTCCACCCCCGCGGCCTCGACCTCGATCGCGGCCGCTTCCTCGAAACGGTCCTTGAGGATGGACTCGAAATTCCCGGACAGGTTGACGAGTCGCTCGTCATTCTCCCATGCCTTGCGGAAACGCCCCTCGATCTCCGCGAGGGTCAGCGCCTCGATGGCGGGCACCATGAGGTCCCTCTCCACGGCCGGGTCCATGAAGACAATGCCGTCCCGGACCGACCTGACCAGGCCGGAGGACAAGTCGCGGCTTTTGCGCGTGGGGGCGCGGGCGGCGGCCTCCTCGTAGAAGTTGACGTACTTCGCCTTGGCCTCCGCCAGTTCCTCCCCGCTGAATCCGTGCGCAAGGGCGCGATTCAGTTCGGTGACGGCCACCTCAAGCGCGGACTGCCAGTCCGCCGGCTCAAACCGCAGGCTTACCCCGGCATACTGCACGAAATCAAGCCACCGGTACCCGTAGCCGCTTCCCTGCGTGAAGGGGGCTCCCTCCTCCTTGCTGAGCCGTTCAAAGCGCCGGGACAGCATCGCGTTGGCGAGGTCCTGCCTGAGCTCGTCCAGGCGCATCTCAAAGGTGTCGGCGGCCGGCCCGATCTTTGTGCGGTTGTAGATTTCCACCTCGGCAATCGGCAGCTCCGCGTTGCTGTACATGCGCACCTTCGTTTCCGCCGGCAGGATGCCGCCCAGGTCGGGATCCGGAAGCGGGTTTTCGTTCGGCGGCATGCCGGCAAAGTACTCCTTGAAGAGGGCCTCCATCCGGTCGGGATCCACCTCCCCGACGGCGATCAGCACCATGCGCTCCGGGGTATACCAGGACTGGTAGTACTCCATCAGGTCCTCGCGGGTGGCCATGCGGATGACGTCCTGGTCGCCGATGACCACGCGGTCGGAAATGAGGGAATCCGGAAGGGCGAACTTGAGGCCGTCGACGTAGGCCTGGAACTGCGGCGAATTCCGGTCCCGGTATTCGCTCAGGACCACGCCCTTTTCCTTTTCGATCTCCTCTTCCTCCATCAGCATGCCGTCCGCGTAGTCGCGCAGCAGTTGCAGGCCGTCGCGCAGGAGGGATTCCTCATTGCGGGGAAGTTCCAGCTTGTAGACGGTTTCCCGCCACCAGGTATGGGCATTGGTATCCGGTCCGAAGGCCATTCCAAGGCGCTGGAAATACTCGACCATCTCGCCAGCCGAATAATGCCGGGTGCCGTTGAAGGCCATGTGCTCGATGAGATGGGCGAGCCCTTTCTGCCGCTCGTTTTCCTGGAGGGATCCCGCCTCCACCAACAGACGCAGGCTGACCCGTTCCGGCGGCTCGCTCCACGGCATGATCACATAGCGGACACCGTTGTCCATGCGGCCCCACTGGATGGCCGCATCGACCGGAAGGTCACTGTTTTCCTGCGGGTACGGACGCGCCGCAAACGCCGCCGCACACCAGCCAAGGCCTGCCAGGAGGAAAAGCGCGGGTAGGGATTTGTGCTTGTTCATTTATGCGAGTTCCAGAATGTTGAAGATTGAAGGTATGATTGGCGTTTACCGGATCCTGTTTCTTCCCGGCCTTCTCGTCGGGCTGCCTTGGTATGCATGGCGCATGTGGCGGCGCGGCGGCTACCGGGAAGGGTTTGAAAACCGCTTCGGGTTAATGCGTAACGTTCCCCCAAAACAAAACCACGTCAAACGAATTTGGATACAGGCCGTCAGCGTGGGGGAATTGATGGCCATCGAGCCCCTGTTGGGGAAATTGGCGGAGAACCCCGCAGTGGAGGTCGTCCTGACGACGACAACCAGCACCGGGCTGCGGGTGCTCCGGGAGCGCCTGGCCCCCCTCACCGCCTGGAACGGGATCTTTCCGCTCGATTTCTGGCCCTTCAGCCGGCGTGCGTGGAACCGGCTCCAGCCGGACCTGGCCGTCCTGATGGAGGGGGAACTCTGGCCCGAGCACATACATCAGGGCCGCCGGCGCGGCGTTCCCGTCCTGCTGGTCAACGCCCGCCTTTCCGACCGGTCCTATCGCCGGCATGTCGCCGTGAAAGGGCTGGTCCGGGGGGGGTTCAGCACCCTTGACTCCATATTGGCCGGAAGTGAAAGCGATGCCAAGCGCTTCCGGGATCTCGGCTGGATCGACACGGCAAAAATCATCCACACGGGCAACCTGAAGCTGGATGTCGCAAGTGAGGAGGCCGTTTCAGCGGATGAGCGCCGGGAAATGCACCGGGAATTCGGCTTTGAAGGAGAAGACATCCTTCTTTTACTGGGTTCCTCCACCTGGCCGGGCGAGGAAGCGGTTCTCATCGAGGCATGGCGCGATCTGCGCGGGGATTTTCCTGGCCTGCGACTGGTCCTGGTCCCCCGGCATGCCGAGCGGAGGAAGGAACTTGAGAGCCTCGTGCAATCGTACGCCCTGCGCGCGCATTTTCGCTCCACCGGCCGGCCGGCGCCACCCGGAACGGAAGTATACATCGCCGACACCACCGGCGAGCTGCGCATGCTGACACGCTTTGCCGACCTCGTGTATATCGGAAAGTCCCTGCCGCCCAATTCGGGCGGACAGACCCCGGTGGAGGCCGCCGCCCTCGGAAAACCCATGATCTTTGGTCCGGACATGAGCAATTTCCGCGACATTGCCCGGCGGCTGGTCAGGGAACAGGCCGCCCTCCGGATCCAGTCGGCGGGTTCCCTGGCCCCGACCCTGCGCCGCTTCCTTGAAAATGAAGCTTTCCGCCGGGAAACCGGCCAACGCGCAGAAGCCTTCATCAGGGCCAACCAGGGCGCCACGGAGCGGACCCTCTCGGAAATCCTCAAGAGGCTGTAGCCCAATGGGCCGGTGCTTCAGCGCCGGCTACAGCTCCCCTGCGCGAACCAGCGTGCCCTTCCCGAACTGCGCGTTGAGGGCATCGGCGGCCCGGCAGAGCCGCGCCTGCCGCTCGTTTCCGGGATCGAACAAATCCCCCTGCATCCATTCGGGATAGAGCCGGCTGAGCTGGACACGGACCTGGTTGAGCCGGACCCGCCGCTGCCATGCCCGGCGCATGAGCGGCCGCACCAGCGGCAAAAACACCGGATCCAGATTGGACGGCTCGGGCAGGCTCCGGCTGGCCTCGGAAATTTCCCAGTCGCTGTAGCGCAGGACGATGCTCAGGGTGCGGGCGCCTTGCCGGGCCGCGCGCAACCGCCGCAGCTGCGCCGACAAAAGGATTTTCAGGGAGCGCTCGACAAAGGCTTCGCTACCCGTCTCTTCCTCGAAGGTCTGCTGCTCCCCGAAGGACTTGGGCGGCGGCGGTTCCGGCCGTACCGGATCCGCGTCCTCCCCCCGCGCCAGGTCGAGGAAGGCCCGTGAACGCTCCCCGAGGACCGGGTACAGAATGTCCGGTCCGGCGGCAACCAGATCCCGGATATTTCGCAGCCCGACGGCTTCCAGCCGGCCCGTGGCGACCGGCCCGAGCCCGGGCAGGTGCCGCAGCGGCAGCGGCGCCAGGAAGGCGGCCTCGCTGCCCGGAGGAACAACGGTGAACCCATGCGGCTTGTGTGCCTTGCCGGCGATTTGCGCCACCCGCTTGCGCGCCGCCATGCCGCAGGAGACCGTTATCTTCAGCCACCCGGAAATGTCACGGTCCAGCGCGCGCAGGGACCGGATCGCCCCGTTGGGCCCGCCGGGGCGGCCGCGGAAATCAAGATACCCCTCGTCGATGGAAGTGCGCTCCACATGCGGCGTCAGTTCATCACACAGGTCGAAAATCTGACCGCTGAAGCGCTCATAGAGTTCAAACTGCCCGCGCACCAGGGTCAGCTCCGGGCACAACTGCAGTGCCCGGCGGGTCGGCATCGCGCTGTGGATGCCGAAGACCCGGGCCTCGTAGCTGGCCGAACAGACCACCCCGCGGCGGCCCCCGCCAACGGCTACCGGCCGGTGCCGCAGGCGCCGGTCCGCCGCCTGCTCCACCGAGGCAAAAAAGGCATCCGCATCAATGTGGCCGATCAGAGACATGAATTTCCAGAAAGAATGAACAAATGTATACTAAACCACTCCCCTGTTCAAGCAAATCGGGATCGGGATCGGCATCGGACCGACTTCATGCAGCGCAAGGAGGTTGGCCGGTCCCGGTCCTGATTTGATTCCCTTAAAGGTGGCAGCAAGCGGATATTTTCCGGGGTGATCCTGAAAAAGTGTTGGCATGAAACGGCATGACCGCCCTACTTTTTCCCCGAAACCAAAAGAGAAAGAAGAAGAAAGCAGTAAAGATGAAAACCGAAATACTGAAGAAAGCGGCGACCCAGGCCCGGGGCCTGGCCATTGACGCGGTTCACAAGGCGGGAATCGGCCATCTCGGCCTTCCCCTTGGCTGTGCGGAAATGGGGGCGGCCCTGTTCAGCGAGGCCCTCTCCTTCAATCCGGACCAGCCGCGCTGGATCAACCGCGACCGCTTTGTCCTTTCCGCCGGGCATGGCAGCATGTTCCTGTACGCATGGCTGCACCTTTCCGGGTACGCCCTGACGCTGAACGACATCAAGGCCTTCCGGCAATTGCATTCCAAGACCCCGGGCCATCCCGAGTTCGGGGAAGCCGACGGGGTCGAGTGCACCACCGGCCCGCTTGGGCAGGGCGTCGGCAATGCCGTGGGGATCGCCATTTCCCAGAAATTGACGGCTGAAAAATTCAACACCGCCGAGCATGTCATCATCGACAGCCACGTGGTTTGCCTCGCCGGGGACGGGTGCTTCCAGGAAGGGGTGGCGATGGAGGCCAGCGCCTTTGCCGGGCACCTCGGCCTGGACAACCTGATCATCATCCTGGACAGCAATGACGTGACTCTCGATGCCATGGCGGAAGTGACCCAGAGCGAGGACACGGGCAAACGCTACGAGGCCATTGGTTTCGATGTGTGTTCCATCGACGGTCACGACATGGAAGCGGTTGCCAAGGCCGTTGAAGCCGCCAAGGCCGATGACAACGGCAAGCCAAAGCTGATCATCGCGAAGACCGAAATCGGCCGGGGAATCAAGGAGGTGGCCGGGACCAACAAGGCCCACGGGGAAAGCGGGGCCAAGTTTGCGGAATCTGCCCGCGCCGGTCTGGGGCTGCCGGAGGAAACGTTTTATGTAAGTGAAGACGTCCGCGCCCATTTCGCGGAAAGGAAATCCGCCCGCCAGGAAGCTTATGCGGAATGGGAGAAAACCTTGGTCGAGTGGAAGGCCGCCAACCCGGAGTTGGCCCCTCTTCTGGAGGACGCACTGGCCGGCAAGCGCCCGAGTGCCGAAGATTGTCTCGGTTGGATTCCGGAATTCGAAGCGGACGCCAAGCTGGCAACCCGCGCCGCGGGCGGCAAGGTGCTCCAACCCCTGGCCGTCAAGCTTCCCTTGATGGTGACGGGTTCCGCCGACCTCTTCGGTTCCACCAAGAATTACCTCGAGGGCATGGGTGACCTGAGCCGCGATGACTTTTCCGCGCGCAACCTCTGGTACGGGATCCGGGAGCACGCCATGGGCGCGATCTGCAACGGGATCGCCTACGACGGGATCTGGATCACTTCCGGGGCCACCTTTCTTGTCTTTTCCGATTACATGCGCCCCAGCCTCCGTCTGGCCAGCCTTGCCGGCTTGCCGCTCTTCCATGTGTTCACCCATGACTCGGTGGGTGTCGGGGAGGACGGCCCCACTCACCAACCGGTGGAACAGGTCAGCGCCCTGCGCACCATTCCCGGAATGGACGTGATCCGTCCGGCTGATCCCGAGGAAACGGCCGCGGCCTTTGCCATGGCCATTTCACGCAAGGAGGGGCCGACTTCCCTCATTCTGACCCGCCAGTCCGTGCCGACCCTGAACCAGGTCCCGCTGAAGGACCGCCGCAACGGGACCCTCAAGGGAGGATACATTGCCAAAAGGGAATCCGGCGACCTGAAAACCATCCTCCTCGCCTCCGGGAGCGAGCTGCAGCATGCCCTCGCCGCAGCTGATGAACTCGGGGATGGCACGCGCGTGGTCAGCATGCCCTGCTTCGAGGTCTTCGACCGGCAGGACGAAGCCTACCGGGAAAGCGTTCTCCCTTCCTCCTGCCGGGCCCGTGTGGCCATCGAGGCGGGCGTCGGCGGCCTCTGGTACAAGTACGTCGGTCTCGACGGCAAGGTGGTCGGTATCGAACGCTTCGGCCTGAGCGCCCCCGGCAACCAGGTCATGGAGGAACTCGGCATGACCGCGGCCAAGATCATGGAGGCGTTCGCCCTTCGTCCCTAATACACATCCCGCTGGTAACGCTTGTCCTTCTGGAGGATACGGACGGCCTGCTCGGCGGCCTCGTTGGAAAGCCCGCCTTCCTTGACGTGGATATCGATCAGGGCCTGGTGGACGTCCCTGGCCATCCGGTTGGCATCCCCGCAGACGTAGAAGAAGGCGCCCTCCTGCAGCCATGCGTACAACTGGCGGGAGTTTTCCATCATCCGGTGCTGCACGTAGATCTTGTGATCGGTGTCCCGGGAAAACGCCACATCCATCCGGGTGAGGATCCCCTTCTGGAGATAATCCATCCATTCCAGCTGGTAGAGGAAATCTGAATTGAAGTGCTGGTCGCCGAAGAAGAGCCAGTTCCGGCCCTTGGCCCCGAGGGCTTCCCGTTCCTCGAGGAAGGCGCGGAAGGGGGCGATGCCGGTGCCGGGGCCAATCATGATGAGGGGCGCGTCACCATCCTCGGGAAGTCCGAAATTCTTGTTGTGATGGGTGTAGAGGGACACGGTGTCCCCCTTCCGGATGCGCTGGCAGAGGTAGGTGGAGCAGACTCCCTTCCGCCTGCGGCCATGGGAATCGTAGAGGACCGATCCCACCGTCAGGTGAACCTCCTCCGGATGGGCGCGCAGGCTGGAGGCGATCGAGTACAGGCGCGGCGGCATCTTGCGCAGAATCCCAAGAAGATCCTCCGCTGAAATGGATTTCGCCGGAGGGAATTCAAGGAACAGATCGCGGATTTCCCTTCCGTGGAGCCAGTCCTGGATCCTCGGCTTGTCACCGCTTTCAAGCAACGCGTCGAGTTCCCTGTTGCCGGCAAGGGGTGCGTATTTTTTCAGGAGAGGCAGGTTCACCGAGGTAATGTCCCGCTCCCGGGCGAGAACGTCACGGAAGCGGCGCCGGCCGTCATCCAGTTCCACTTCCCGGTCCCCCTCCAGTCCGGCCACCCCGAGCAGATCCTCCACCACCTCCGGACAATTGACCGGGAAGATCCCGACGACATCCCCCGGAACATAACTCATCCCGGATCCCTTCAGGGAAAGCTCGACATGGAAGGTTTCCTTGGCGGATCCCCAACCGTTGAGCAGGACCAGATCCTTGACCTCCGCCGGGAAGGGATTCTTTTTCCCGTACGCTTCGGCGGGCGCTTCCAGGTCGGGGCTCAGGATCTCCGCCACCGGAACCGGAGTGGAAGCACCGGCCAGTCCGGAAATCCGGGGCATCACCGCCTCCAGCCATTTGCGGAAGGCCGGCTCGTAGTCGACATCGGCATCCACCCGGTCCAGCACCCGCCGGCCACCCAGTTCCTCGAGGCGCCGGTCGAATTGTTTCCCGCATTCGCAGAAATCCGCATAGCTGGTATCCCCGAGGGCGAAGACAGCGAAATGCGTTCCCTTCAGCCGGGGAGCCTTCTCGCCCATGACAAATTCATGGAATCCGACGGCCCCTTCCGGCGGGTCGCCCTCCCCCCATGTGCTGACAATGATTAGCAGCTGCTTTTCCCCGGAAAGGGATTCGGGCGGATAATCGGCCATGTCCGCGATGGTCGGCTCGAATCCGGCCTTCCTCGCCGCCTTGGCCGCTTCGGCCGCGCAGGACTCGGCGTTTCCGGATTCCGATCCAAACAGGATGGTGAGCGGAACGCCCCCGACCACCGCCGGCCCGGCAGGGCTTGAAAGCCGGCCGAGGGAAGCCAGGTATCCGCTCAGCCAGGCCGCCTGGCTCTGCGTCAGGGTCGGCAGCACGCCGTTGAGCAACTTGGTTTGCCCCGGGTCCAGCGGCGCTCCTTCAGGAAGCGTTTTCATATGATCAGTCATCCTTATAAATCCGATAATTCGACAACTGTGTATCGGAGTCACGGCAGGGTTAAAGGAAAAAAGCCGGGGACAACACAACTTGACAATCCCTCCCTCCTGACGGAGCCTTCCGGCATGGCAGATAATGAAACCTCTCCACCGATTGTCGAGTTGCGCACCAACCAGGGAACGATCCGCCTGCAGCTGTTTTGCGGGCATGCCCCGAAAACCACGGAAAACTTTCTCGGACTGGTTGAAAAGGGATATTATGACGGGATCCTCTTTCACCGGGTGATCATGGACTTCATGATCCAGGGAGGCGACCCGACCGGCACCGGGCGCGGCGGCGAATCCCTGTGGGGCAAGCCCTTCGAGGACGAATGCACCCCCGAACTGCGCTTCAACAAGAAGGGCCTGCTGGCGATGGCCAACGCCGGCCCCAACACCAACGGCAGCCAGTTTTTCATCACCACCGCGGAGACCCCGTGGCTGGACGGCCGCCACACCATTTTCGGCGAGGTGATCGAGGGATACGAAACGGTGGAGAAAATCGAGCAGACACCGACCGGACGCGATGACCGGCCCATCGAACAGCAGGTCATCGAAAAGGCCGCCCGCGCCGGCTGAGGAAGCGATTGCCGGCTATACGGTGGGCCTTGCCCGGTTTCCTTCCCCGGATCCGGATGCCCCGACCATTCTGGCCCTTCATGGGTTTACCGGCTGCGGGCTGGATTTTCTGCCGATGCGGGAGGCGATCGGACCGGAGGCGGCAAGCTGGATCTGCCCGGACTTCATGGGACACGGGAAAAGTGCCAGCCCCGCGGTGCTGGATCCCTACACCCTTCCCCGCGCCCTGCACCTGATTGACCGCGCCCGGCAACAGGCCGCCAATCCGGCAAAGGTGATCCTTGCGGCCTATTCCATGGGCGCGCGGATCGCCCTCCACTATCTCCGCTATGCCCGGCCGCTCCCAGCCCTGCTCATTTCCCCGAACCCCGGGATCCGCGAGCCCGCTGAGCGCGGGGAACGGCGCGAACTCGACCAGCGCTGGATCACGATGCTGGAAAGTTCCCCGATGGAGGAATTCTGCTCCGCATGGGAAGCACAGCCCCTCATCGAGCCGCAAACGCGTTTACCGGAGCCGCTTCGGTCCAACCTCGCCGGACGGCGGCGCGGGAACAATCCGACCGGGCTGGCCCATTCCCTGCATGCCTGCGGAACCGGCGCCCTCCCCTCTCTCTGGGACCATCTCTGCGCGTTGCCACCCGTCACCCTCGTGTACGGCGAAACCGATGCCAAATACGCCGCCCTCTGCCGCGAAATGGCCCGCGCCAACCCCTCCTTCCGGATCGTGGAAATTTCCGGGGCCGGGCATGCGCCGCATCTGGACGCTGGACGCTGGACCCTGGCCGCTCCTTTCGCGGATATCCTCAGTGTCGCGGGCATCCCTGTCCGAGGTCAGGAAAACAAGAGACCCGCCGCGGGCATGGATGCCCGCGACACTTAATTCTTGATTCTTAGGCGCATCGGGCCACAGTTGCTGGTTTTTCCCAAATTTAACGATCACGCCATGGATAAATTATTCCTGATTCTGGCCCAGGGGGAAGCGCCCCAGGGAAACATGCTGATCCAGCTTCTGCCCTTCATTCTCCTGATGGTGGGTTTCTGGTTCCTGCTCATTCAGCCGCAGCGCAAGAAGCAGAAGGAGCACCAGAAGATGCTCACTGAACTGAAGCCGGGCGACAAGGTCATCACCGCCGGCGGCATCTGCGGGGTGATTACCCACGCCAGGAAGGACCGCTTCCAGGTGAAGGTGGATGACAACACGCGAATCGACGTCCTCAAGGGCTCCATCACGGCCCGGGATACAGCGGCAGAGTAATCTTTTTATTCAAATTCCATGAACGGCACCAATCTCTTCAGGTTTATTGTTACCATTCTCGTCACAGCCTGGGCGGCAACCGAACTGATGCCGCCCACCAGCACGCCCTTTGAGGCCTATTTGCTGGAGCACGTCAGCACCTACACCAACGACGAGGGGTTCGAGGAAAAAACAAGGGAGGAAAACCTGGCCGACTTCACCGACCTGCTTGCCCGGGCCAATGAAAAGGTGGCCGAGGCGGCCGGCGACGCGACTTCCCCGTATGCCACCGTCTACACCGCCCTGATGCGGATTGCCGATGATGAGGACATCGACCTGTCACGCTATTTTCAGGGCATCCGGATCCAGGACATCAAGAACCTCGACAAGAAGAACAAGATTCTCCTGACGGAGCTGCTGCGGCGCTCCAAGGGTGAGATCAGCCTCGGCCTCGACCTGAATGGCGGCGTGGCCATCACCTTCGAGGTGGACGAGGGGAGCCTCGCGGACGACATCTTTTTCCGCCAGCGCCAACTGGAGGACGCCCGCCAGGTGGTCCTTGACCGTGTCGACGGCCTTGGGGTGGCGGAGCCGGTGGTCCGCCTGAAGGGGGCCAACCTGATCGAGGTCCAGATGCCCGGCATCAACACCGAGGACAATCCCAATATCGCCGAAACCATCGGCGCCCCGGCGCTGCTTGAATTCAAGGAAGTCCATCGCACGGCCCGCCCGACCCCCGGGGCGGAACCCCCGATCGGGTACGAGGTCAAGACCCAGGAAATCGAGGATCCAGAAACCGGGGAAATCCTGGAGGATCCCCTCTACGTGAAGATCATTCCGATGATGACCGGGGAAATCATTGACGAGGCCCGCCCGCAGATCACCCAGACCGGCGGTTACGAGGTGACCATGGATTTCACGGCCGAGGGACGGAAGCAATTCGCCGAAGTCACCGGAAAGATTGCCAGTGAAAACACGGATTTCAGCATTGGCCGCCTGGGCATCGTTCTCGACGGCAAGCTGGTTTCCTCTCCCACGGTCCGGGAGCGGATCAACAGTGATTCGGCCCGGATCACCGGGAGCTTCACCCAGCGGGAGGCATTTGAACTGGCCAACGCCCTGAACAACCCGCTGGCCGTGGAGATGGAAGTGGCGGAAATGTACGAGGTCGGCCCCACCCTCGCAAAGGATGCGCGTAACGCCAGTATCCGCGCCGGCATGTTTGGCGGCCTGCTGGTGATTGCCTTCATGGTGGTGTATTACGGCCTGGCCGGGCTGGTCTCGGTCCTCACCGTCCTCCTCAACCTTTTCCTTGTCATCGGGGCCCTTGCCAGCTTCGGCGCCACCATCACCCTCCCGGGAGTGGCCGCCCTCGTGCTCACCATCGGCATGGCTGTGGACGCCAGCATCCTGATTTTCGAACGGATCCGTGAGGAGCTGCATTCGGGAAAGAGTGTGCACCACGCCCTTGTGGCCGGTTACGACAAGGCGTTCTCGACGATTGTCGACGCGAACGTGACAACCCTCATCACCGCGCTGATCCTGGTCTGGCTGGGCACCGGTCCGGTGCGCGGATTCGGGGTCACCCTCAGTGCCGGGATTCTGGCGACCGTGTTCTGCAGCCTTGTCACCAGTCGCTTCATTCTCGAATGGTGCGTGACTTCCGGACTGATCAAGCGGCCCTTCAAGTTCCAGCTTTTCCGGAACACCGATTTTTCCTTCCTGGATTACGCCAAGCGCGCCTTTCTCGTCTCCTGGGTGGTCGTGACCATCGGGGTGGTTTCCTTTGCCTTCCATATTGACTCCGCCTTCGGCATCGACTTCACCGGAGGCGATGAAGTGACCGTCAGTTACGACCAGCGCCTCACCTCGGAGGAGGTGCGCGACGTGGCGGCCTCGGCCAGCTACACAAGTGAGAACGGGGATGAGCTGCCGTTCGGCGAAGTGAACATTTTCTTCCAGACCCCGCTTGGAGCGGACCAGGAAGTGATGGTCGTTCAGACCGAGCCCGAAAAGGGCGAACAGTTCTTCGCGGCCCTTGCCGCGGCCTATCCGGAGGCCGGACTCCGGGAGGTCGGGTTGACGCAGATTGGATCCGCCGTGGGGAACGAGGTCACGCGCAGCGCCATCATTTCCATTGTGGTGGCCCTTCTGGGCATCCTGATCTACATCGCCTTCCGCTTTGAATTCGGGTACGGGATGGGCGCTGTTGTCGCGACGGTTCACGACATGCTGATGACCATCGGGGTGTTCGTCACCCTCGGGGAATTGCTGGGAATCGGCAGCGGCCAGTTCTCGGCCCCGATGATCGCCGCGATTCTCATGACCCTCGGGTACTCGATCAATGACACCATTGTTGTCTTTGACCGTGTCCGCGAGGAACTGGAGCTGAATCCGGGCATGAATCTCCGCAAGGTGGTGCACCTGTCCATCAACCGGGTCCTCAACCGCACGGTCCTGACCAGTCTGACCACTCTTTTTGCCTCCCTCACCCTGTACATTTTCGGGGCCGGTGTGATCAAGGACTTCGCCCTGGTTTTCCTGATCGGAATCATCACGGGAACCTTCTCCTCGGTCTTCATCGCCAGCCCGGTCTTCTACTGGTATCACAAGGGCGATCGTAAATCGGTTGAAAAAGGGGAAATCCTTCCGACCTACGACTGGACCTCCGAAAAGGCGAAAGGCTAAGCGGAGGACCCCGGCGGCATGCGTTGGAACAAGCCTTCCCGCAATGACGGATTGGCCCGCCACCTCGGCCAGCAATTCGGCATCAGCCCGGTTGTGGCCTCCCTGCTGGCGAACCGCGGGCTGAGCGATCCGCACGCCGTCGGGAGGTTCCTCCGCCCGAGCCTGCAGGACCTTGCCGATCCCCTGCTGCCCGGGGGCATGCGCGAGGCCGTGGAGCGCCTGGAAAGGGCCCTCCGGTTGCAGGAGGAAATCCTGATCTTCGGGGATTACGATGTCGACGGGGTCACTTCAACCGTGCTGCTGACCGACTTTCTGCGGCAATTTGGATTAAGTCCCCGTTTCGTCGTTCCCAAGCGTCTGGAAGAGGGGTACGGTCTCTCGCTCGATTCGCTGCGCCGGGCCCTTGCGGAGTACCGGCCCAAGCTCCTCATCGCGGTGGATTGCGGAACGGGAAGCAGCCATGAGGTGGCCTGGCTCCGCGAACAGGGAATCGACGTCCTGATTCTGGACCATCACACCTCCAAGGAATCCATTCCCACGGATTGCATCCTGGTGAATCCCCATGTGCATGACCCGGAGGACGTGCCGTGGAAGCACCTCTGCTCGGTCGGGCTGGTTTTCAAATTCTGCCACGCCTTCCTCAAGGTGATGCGCGAAAAGGGGGATCCCCTGGCCACGCAGACCGACCTGCGCGAATACCTCGACCTTGTCGCGCTGGGAACGGTGGCCGACCTCGTCCTCCTCGAGGGCGAGAACCGCATCCTCGTCAAGCACGGGCTTGAGCGCCTCAAGAGCTGCCAGCGCCCGGGCATCTGCGCGCTCATGGAAGTTGCCGGCATCACCCTTGGGGAGGAAATCTCCCCCTTTGACATCGGGTTCAAGCTGGGCCCCAGGATCAACGCCAGCGGCCGGCTTGACGACGCCACGGTCCCGATCCAACTGCTCCTGAACGGGGACTGGACGGACTGCCACCGGACCGCGCAGATGCTCGATTCCTACAACAGCGACCGGCAGGACATCGAGCGGGCCATCACCATGGAGGCGGAAAACCAGGTCGAGACCCTCTTTGCGGACGATTTCGGAATGATCCTGCACTCGGCGGACTGGCACGCCGGGGTGGTCGGGATCGTGGCCAGCCGCATTGCCAGGAAATTCAACCGTCCGACCCTGGTTCTGGGCACCGACCAGGAAGGCCTCATCAAGGGATCCGGCCGTAGCATCGAGGGCGTGAACCTGGTGGAAGTGCTCCAGGCCTGCACCGATCACATCCTGCAATGGGGCGGCCATCCAATGGCGGTCGGCCTGACCGCCAGGGAGGACAGGATTGCCGGGCTGCGGGAGGCCTTCAATCAGGCCCTGCGGGCACAGTTTCCCGAGGGACTTCCGGAGCCCTACCTGAATATCGATGCGGTCCTCGAAACGGGGGACCTGACCAAGGGGCTCCTGAAGGACCTGGACGCCCTTGCGCCCTTCGGCCAGGGAAACCCCGAGCCGGTATTCGCCCTCGAAGGGGTGCACCTTGCAACGGTTTCCCAGCTTGGAAAGGACCATTTGCGTTTCACCCTTCTCCCTTCCGGGCAGACCACCCCGATCGACGGGGTTGCCTGGGGCATGGCACAACGGCCCATGCCCGTCGGGGAACCGGTCGATCTCGCGATCCGCTTCCACTGGCATTCATGGCGGGGCCGACGCAGCCCGCGCCTCACCCTGCTTGACTGGCGGCGT